>DASWZM010000346.1:0-26655 GCA_036404455.1 Occallatibacter sp.
AACAGCAGGATAAACCACCGCCGCTCGAACTTCCGGTATGCTTCTTTCCATGAAGCTCTTGCGTCTGGCTCTCGCTCTCGTTCTTGCCGCGTTGTCCGCCGCCTCTTCCCCACCCGCCGCTGCCCAACCCGCCGTCTACCCTCAGCAGGAGGGCTACGTCGACGCCCACGGCGTGCTCATTTATTTCGTGGCCTTCGGCGCCGGCTCGCCACTGGTGGTCGTCCATGGTGGTCCCGGCGCCAATCATGACTACTTCCTCCCCTGGCTGCTGCCCATGGCCCGCAACCACCGCCTCATCTTCATCGACGAGCGCGGTTCCGGCCGCTCCCAGCGCCTCCAGGACGCAAGCCTCTACACCGTCGAAGCCATGGTCGAAGACGTCGAGGACGTCCGCGCAGCCCTCAACCTGGGCAAAATCTCCCTCCTCGGCCACAGCTACGGCGGCGTTCTGGCCCAGGCCTACGCCCTCAAGTACCAGCAGAACCTCACCCACCTCATCCTCAACAGCACCTTCCCCTCGACCCGCCAGATGAACGAAGTCCTGGCCCGCGAGAAAGCGCAGATGCCGCCCGCCAAGCTCGCCCGCCTCAACCGACTCGAACAGGCCGGCCTCTTCGGCAAGGGCGAAGCCTGGGAGCACGGCCGCTACCCCGCCGAATACGCAACGCTCGCCTGGGGTCCCGGCTATTTCCCCTTCCTCTACGGCGCCCGCCCCGACTCCGCCTACGACCCCGCCACCGGCGCACCCACCAACTGGGAGCTCTACCGCGCCATGTGGGGCGAGCACGGCGAGTTCGTCATCGACGGCAACCTCAAGTCCGTCGAATACGTCGACCGCCTGCCCTCCATCCACGTCTCCACCCTCATCCTCGTCGGCGATCACGACGAGTGCGACCCCTCCCTCAGCCGCGAGATGCACGAAAAAATCGCCGGCTCACAGCTGGTCATCCTCCCCAACAGCGGCCACATGAACTTCGTCGACCAACCAGACCTCTGGCACCAGGCGATCGAAGAATTTCTGAGCGACAAGTAAGGCGCCTGAACGCAGAACGGCCCGGAGCCTGGCTCCGGGCCGTTCCATCTTGCAACAGCAGAAACCTTACGCCGCCTTCGTCTCCGCAGCCAGCGCCGCCTTGGCCTGCTCCACCAGCTTGGTGAATCCTGCCGCGTCCTTCACGGCAATGTCGGCCAGAATCTTGCGATCCAGCTCGATCCCGGCCTTCTTCAGCCCGCTGATGAATTGCGAGTAGCTGGTGTGGTTCAGCTTGGCCGCGGCCGAGATGCGCACGATCCACAGCGAGCGGAACTGCCTCTTCTTCTGCTTGCGGCCAGTGTAGGCGAACTTCAGGCCGCGCTCAACGGCTTCCTGCGCTGCCTGGTAGAGCTTCGATTTCGTCAGGAAGTAGCCACTTGCCCGGTCGAGAATCTTCTTCCGGCGGTCACTTCGCTTGGTGCTGCGTTTTACGCGGGGCATTGGGTATTCTCCATTTTGCGTTCGTATCTCATGCGGCTGGAGGCAGGAGGCCCGAACCCGTCAGGGAGGGCGGTAAACCTCTTCACTCGCTTCTACAAGCCTCGATCTCTCGGCGCTCTCCGGACTCCTGAAACCGTCCGTTCCGCCGGGGGCCCGCGCAACGCGTTCGCTCGGGCCCTGAAGCGCTGATTCCGCCGTCCGGAATCGGCTCAGCGATCAGGCGTAAGGAATCATGCGCGCTACCTTCGCGTAGTCGCCGTCTGAAACCAGCAGGGTCCGCCCCAGCTTGCGTTTCACCTTTGGCGGCTTCGACGTAAGGATGTGCCGCGTCTTCGTCTGGCCCCGCTTGATCTTGCCGGTGCCAGTCTTGCTGAAGCGCTTGGCCGCGCCCGTATGGGTCTTCAACTTGGGCATTGTCTTCTCTTTGTCCGCCAGAATGGGTCAATTCCAGATTGGTCCAGATTGGGCCGCTCTGGCGAATGGCCCGTGAGACAGGGGTCTCCCTGCCCTCTTGTGGCTTCCATCAGTATACCGCAAACCGGGTTCCCCAGCCGCGGGTCTTCGTGGCTGGGGTGGAAAGCTCGATTCCCGGCGGCAAGGGTCCGCGGGGAACCCGTCCCTGTTTCCAGGGATGGCGGCGATAGGTCTTCGACGCCGGATGGGGTCCCGCAAACCACGCAAAAAATCAACCGCACTGTCCCATTTCGGCCCCCGGTTTCAATTGCGTCAAACTCCAGCACAATTTGATCCAACCCGCCATTGTCCCTGGCCCCGGCCAGACGTATTGTTAGGGCGTGGCCGTCCTCTCCGTCGATCTCGCCTACCGCCGCTGGTCCGATCTGGGCATCGTTGTGCTGGACCGTGTGCGCCTCCCGCAGGCCTCCAATCAGGCCGAAACCGGCCACGGGCTGCCGCTCCAGCCGATGTTCTCAAACCCGGATCAACCAAAACCGGCCGAATACCCCATCGCCTGCGAAATCATCTCCTCCATGGCTCCCGATGACAACCCCGGCCCCGTGGACGCCAATGTCCTCGCCGGCCGCCTCAACCACCTTTGCGGCGTACGCGGCATCCGGGTCATGATGCTGGACGGACCCCAGGCCTGGAAGTCCCGCTCGAACGGCCTCGAATACTCCAGGGTGAGCGAGCGGCAGCTCAACACCGCCGCCAAAACCGGACTTCCGGGCATGGTCAAGCCCCTCACATACCGCCCCTTCGCAGAGTTCTGCCTGGATGTCTACGATGCTCTTTGCCGCCGCGGCTGGCGACGCCTGGAGACGCGGGACCAACCCGGCTCTCCTCCCGAGCGTGTGCTTGTCGAAAGCTATCCCCATGCTGCCTGGAAGTCCCTGGGCCTCAAACCCTTGCCCTCCAAACGCCGGACCGAGGTAAGCCATCTGGCGGAAGCCTATGGCGCCCTGCGCTCCCTGATCCCGATCACCACCGACCGCCCGCCCAACCACGACCAGCTTCAGGCCATCGTCGGCGGGCTGCCCGGCCTGGCCCTTGAAGAGCACAACAACTTTGCCGCCCGCATCGTCGGCAATCCGCCCCGCCGCGAAGACGGCCACTGGCGCGAAGGCTTCATCGTCCTGCCCCTGCCCCCACCCCCGCCCATGAACATGAGTTGGCTGAACAGCATGCGCTGGCTGGACTGAGAATCAGGGTTTGGCGGCAGAAGACCCAAATCCCTTCTCGATGAACTCCACGATCCGTTGCCGCGCATCGAAGCCGTGCCAGGGTTCCTGCGACGGCCGGCCGAAGATGCCGGTGGCCAGCGGTCCGTGGTCCTCACGGGGATACGTGACCAACTCCACTGGAACCCCCTCCTGGCGCAGTGCGCGATACATCTCCTCGGCCTGCCCGAGAGGGTCGGTCGCGTCGCTGACGCCCTGCAGCAGCAAGAATGGCGTTTTGGCGTGCGCCGCCCCGGACAGCGGGCTTTGCCGCCAGGCGTCTTCCACGTGCTCCCACGGCTTGCCGTAGTACCAGCGGTCGTACCACGAGCCGTGCTCGGTGCCGTATTCGCTGAACTGGTCGATCACCGGCGCGCCGCTGACGATGGCCTTGAACCGGTCTGTCTTCCCCTCGGCAAATCCGGCCATCTCGCCCCCGTAGCTGTAGCCCACCGTGAAGAGTACGAGGTTGCCGTCCGGCGAGAGCAGAGGCGCACTCAGCGCTCTCAGATGGCGTAGGTCTTCGTTGGTGGGGAAGTGCGGCTCCGCGACCGCAGGCTCCAGGGCCCCAGACACGTTGGACGCGCCAGAAGGGCTTGCGGCAGCCTGGCCGGAAGCAGCAGGAGTTGTAAAGGCGAGAGCGGCACTGGCGGCGCACCAGAGCAGAACTGCGGTGTGGGCAAAGCGCATGCCGCCAGCATACATGCCGACCGGCGTGTTTCAACTCCCGCGCAGCATTCCCGCCCCGTCATTTGACTTCATTCGCAGCGCAGCGCCACAGTGGGCTCAACGAGGGAAGCCTTGCGTGCCGGCAAATATCCCGCGAGGACCGCTATGGCTATGAGCATCGCAATAGCTGCGAGAAGGGTCGCTGGGTCTGCCGGGCTGAGGCCGTAGAGCAATTTGGCGGCCAGGCGATTGCCTGCAAGCGCCACGGGAACCCCGATGGCTATGCCTATCGCAACCAGCACCAGGATCTCGCGAAGGATAAGCCAAAGAACGTTGGATCGTTTGGCTCCCAGGGCCATGCGCACGCCGATCTCGCTGGTGCGCCGCGCCACGGAATACGAGAGCAGCCCATAGATTCCGATGCAGACGAGAAACGCAGCCAGCACACTGAAGAATGAAGAGAGCCGTGCGACGAGCCTTTGATTGGAAGTTGATTCTTCGACCTGCTCGGTGAGAGAAGAAATAGACCCGACGAGCACGTTGGGATTGACCTCTGCGATGGCGTGGCGGACGGCTGGAATGATCTGACCGGCATCGCCGGAATAGCACACAGAAAAATTGCCGAAGTACTGCACGCGCTGCGAGTAAGGAAAATATGCGGCGGTTTCAGGGCTTTCATCGAGCGCATGATACTTGGCGTTTTTGACCACACCGATAATTTCGATATCGGCACTGTGCGAGGGATCGTCGCCCAGGCCGAAATGGTGGCCAATGGGTGAGCTGTTGGGGAAGAACATGTGGGCCATGGTCTGATTGATAACCGCGACCTGCGGTGAATCGATCTTGTCGCGTTCATCGAAGCCGCGGCCGGCGACGATGGGCAGGCTCATGGTTGAAAAGAAGCCGTCCCCGACCACGTTGTAGAGCACATCGTGGCTGTTTTCCGGAGTGCGCGGAATGCCCTGCATAGTGAGATCATTGGACCACATACCCTGGTTGAACGTGAACATGGAAAAGCTGGCCGCGTGAACACCCGGCAGCATTTGCACGCGATCTTCGATCTGTTTTTGAAGGGTCACCAGTCGGGCATCGAGCAGAAGGCCAGCCGTGTATTCGTCCAATGAAAGGACGAGAACGTTTTGCTTGTTGAAGCCCGTGTCTACCTTGGTGAGATTCACCAGGCTGCGCAAGAAGAGGCTGGCGCCGGCGAGCAGGACCAGTGACAGCGCGATCTGCGCAACGATCAGGGCGCGTGCGAGGGAGATGCGGGACGCTGGGGCAGCAATACCTCGACCCTGCTTGAGCGATCTTGTCAGATCGAGGCGCGTAGCGCGAATCGCAGGTGTCACGCCGAAAAGAAGCGCGGTGAAGATGGTGAGCGCGAGCGTGAACCCAAGCACGCGGAGATTGGGACTGACGTTCATGGCCGCGACTTCAGTGCTGTGCGAAGCCATGGTGAGCAGCAGATGGCCGGCCTTCCATGCAGAGGCTACACCCAGGACCGCGCCCAGCAGTGCGAGTTCAAAACTCTCCGTGAGGAGCTGGCGAATAATGCGCGGCCGGGTTGCGCCGATGGCCATGCGCATGGCGAACTCACGCGAGCGCGAAGTGCCTCGCGCAAGCAGCAAGCTGGCGAGGTTGGCGCAGGCGATAAGCAGGACAAGGCCGGCGATGGTTATAAGGATTTCCAGCGGAAGTGAGAACTGCCGGCGCAGCCGCGAGAGCCCGCGCGCGGCTGAAGTTAATTCAATATATGCGTGTTCGGCGTCGGCGAGATCTTTCTGCGATGGAGATTGGCCTAGATATTCAGTGCGGATGTACTGCTTGAAGAGCAGGTTTGTATTGGCTGACGCCTGGTTTACAGTTACGCCGGGCTTGAGCCGGGCCACCAGATAAAGCGATTGAAACCACTTTCTGTCAACGCCGTTCCAACCGGGTGAGATTTCCTTTTCCATCGACAGGGGAATCCAGAAGTCGGGCGATTCACCGACAGTGACGCCGAAAAATCCCTGGGGAGCAATGCCGACAATGGTGTAATCCGTGCCTTCGATGTGAACCGTCTTGCCTACCGTTGCAGGATCGTTGCCGTGACGCAGCCACCAGGAGTAGCTGGCGACAGCAACCGTACCGCTGCCGGGCGTCTGGTCGTCGGCTTCGGTGAGCACGCGTCCCCGATTGGGGTTAACGCCGAGCACGGAAAAGTACGTTCCGGAAACGAGCGAGGCGTGCAGCATTTCTCGCCCTCCTCCGGCGAGAGTGGCGTGGGTCCCAAACTCGATGCTGTCAATGGCCGTGACGCCGGAGAAGACTTCGTTCTTCTGGCTGAAACTGCGGTAGAAAGGGTAGGAGAAGAGCCTCGAGTTATCGTTTGGAAGACTGTCGTTGCTGCCCGCTGCCCTGCCATCCCCGAAAAGCACCAATTGTCCAGGTTCATCGACGGGGAGCGATCGTAGCATGACCACTTCCATGAGGCTGAAGATGGCCGTGTTGGCCCCGATCCCCAGCGCCAGCGACAGAACGGCCACCAGAGTAAACCCCGGACTCTTGGCCAGCATGCGCACACTGTAGCGAAGGTCCTGCCAAAGATTCCCGGCCGCCGTCTCCCACCCTGCTGAGCGGATGCGATGCTTTACTGCATTGGTGCTACCCATCTCCACCCGCGCCGCGTAGGCGGCTTCGTCCGGCGCCATTCCGGCGCGCTTCTTCGCTTCCGTCGAAGCGTCCAGAAAGCCTCGCAGTTCCTCGTCCATCTCGCGCTCCACGCGCTCACGTTGGAAAAGAGCTCGCAATCCGGCAGCCATGTTCCGCAGCCATGCCATTGCAACCTCCTCTATGCTTCCAGAATCCTTGAAATGGCCGCCGTCTGCCGGCCCCACGCTTCCGTCTTGTCCTGCAGCGCCTTGCGTCCGCCTGCGGTCAGCAGGTAGTACTTCGCGCGCCGGTTGTTCTCCGTTGAGCGCCACTCGCTCTTCACGCGCCCAGCCCGCTCCATCCGCGCCAATGCCGGCAGCAACGAGCCAGGATTCACGCGAAACACGCCCTCGCTCACCTGCTCTATGCGCAGCGCCACCCCGTAGCCATGCATCGGCTCCAGAGCCAGAGTCTTCAGAATCAGCATCTCCAGGGTACCTTGCACCATCTCGCCCGGCTTCTGCCCCATTCCCGCTCTCCTCTTGATCCTCAAGAGGTAAACTGCCTTCTCTTGATTGTCAAGAGGAAATGAAGAAGGATTCTGCCCGATAAGGATGATTCGGATGATCCCGTGGAAAGTCTTACCTCGGCGTAGACGGTCCCATCAACACGCAGGCCGCCCGAGATGGGCGGCCTGAGATTTTCAAACTGAGGTCTGCTCTTTATTGCGCCTGTACAGCCTGAGCCGCTGCCGGCTTCGGCTTGGGAGCGTCCTGCTTTTTCGCCGGCGCCAGAATCGCGTGCAGAATGGTCCCCTCCATGCGCGGCATGAACTCCACGATCCCCGCCTCGCCAATGTCCTGGATCAGCCGGTTGATGATGTTGTAGCCCAGTTCCCGGTGGGCCATCTGCCGGCCCCGGAAGCGCAGGCTGGCCTTCACCTTGTCGCCAGCGACAAGGAACCGCACCGCCTGGTTCTTCTTGGTCTGGTAATCGTGCTCGTCCACGGTCACTGAAAACTTGACCTCCTTGACCGTGATCACCTTTTGCTTCTTGCGGGCCGCCCGTTCGCTTTTTTCCTTCTCGTAGAGGTACCGCCCGTAATCCTGGATGCGGCACACCGGAGGCACCGCATTGGGTGAAACCTCCACCAGGTCGAGCCCCCGCTCGCGGGCTATCTTCAGCGCCTCGAAGGGCGGAAGAATGCCCATCTGTTCGCCGTTTTCGTCGATTACGCGGATTTCGCGCGCGCGAATTCGATCATTGATGCGGATAAAGGACTTTGCGGAACGTTTGTCGAGTGCGATGGTGCTCCTCCAAAAGTCGTTGCTGCCCCGCCCCCCGGGGTCTTCCGGAGTCGCCGCGGGTACACCAACGCACAATGAGTATAGCATTGGCTTCGCTCCGCCGAACGAGCGGTTTACGGCAGATTCCCGTTTGCAAGGCGCAGAATTGTCCGCCAGCCCGACGCAGGGTGGCCCATTCCTGGAACCGCTCCTGAAGCCGCTCAGCCTGCAAGCAACTGCCCTCTCTGTGCTATGGTATATATAGGTAGACAATCAGGAGGATAGGTACCATGCCTATCAGTATTAAAGCCCCCGAAGCAGACCGGCTTGCCCGTCAACTTGCTGCCACCACCGGCGAGACCATCACCGTTGCGGTGACCATTGCCATGCGCGAGCGGCTCGCCCGTGAAGAGCGCAAACGGCAGAACACGGACGCTTTGCTTGAGGAGGTTCGGGCCATCAGCCATCATTGCGCTTCGCTGCCCTTGTTGGATACACGCACTGACGACGAAATCCTCGGTTACGACGAGAACGGGATTCCCTCATGATCGTTGACTCCTCGGCTATGCTCGCAATCCTGTTTGAGGAGCCGGAGGGACGGCTATTCGATGCCTACATTGCCAGGAACCCCGTCTGCCGCATGTCCTCGGCGAGCTTCCTGGAGGCTTCAATGATTCTGCAATCGCGAAGAGGTGTGGATGGCGTACGAGACCTGGATCTGCTGATCGTGCGATTCACGATCGAAATCGTCGCCTTTACAGAATCACAGGCGCGCTTGGCTCGCGATGCCTTTAAACGCTACGGCAAGGGCCGCCATCCCGCACAGCTCAACTTCGGCGACTGCATCGCCTATGCCCTGGCCAAGGAAACCGGCGAAGAGCTTCTCTTCAAAGGAATCGATTTTACTCAAACGGATATTGCCGCTGCGCCCTATTGAATGCAGCTTTGCTGGCCCAGGATTCCAGGCCAGCCGTTTGCTCCGCCTACTTCCCCAGCACGTCCCCGATCGGCGCGCCCGATTTAGGAACTGCCGCATGGTAGTCCTCGCCCAGCAGCGCCGCCAGCGTGGCCGCAATCTGGCTCTCGGTCACCGGTCCAACCTGCTTGCGCTCGCCCAGCCCAGCCGTATCCGGCCCTAAGAAGGCCATCCAGGTCTCCTTCGACTCGGGAATCTTCTCCCCGTGGTCGGTCCATTTGGCCCCCACGCCGCGCCCATGATCCGGCAGCGCGATCAGCGTCGTCTTGCCCTGATACTCCGGCATCGACTGCACCAGATCCCACAGTTGTTTCAGATAGCTATCGCCCAGGTGAGCGGCATTCAGATACTCGGGGTAAGAGCCGGTGTGGGCCCAGTCGTCTGTCTCGCCCAGCCCCACAAACAACACCCGCGGCTTCTTCACCTTCAGGTACTCGACTGCGGTGTGAAACGGGATGGGATCGAAGGGCTCATCGAGCCAGATGCGCACCGTCTCCGCCTTCAGCGCGTTCAGCAGCTCCAACTCCGGCGTGGCCGGAATCGCCGTAAACGCATCGTAGCCCGCATTGACCATGAACCCGCACCGCTCCCGGTTGAAGATGCCATTGAATACATCCCACGCGCCAAAGGCCGCCACCTTGCCGGCAAACTCGGGCTTCGAGTTGAGCCATTCGAAGACAGTCACATTGGGGTTGGGCACGTTGTCGTTGGAATGAACACGCGGGTCGGCAAACCCGGTCAGCGTCTCGTTGTATCCCGGATAGCTGAAATTGAGCCCGTTGGTCACATGCGAGTCCGAACCCAGATCGCGGTTGCCGAAGATCTGCCCCTCGCCGGCCATCACGCTCCACAAAAAAGGCATCAGCGCCTGGCGGCGTTCCGCGGCGGTGTCGCGCCAATAAATCTTTTGCGCGGTTGCCGCCCGCCCTTTGGGATCGTCCAGCGCCTCCGGTCCCGGCGCCTTCATCAGCTCCGGGTCCGCGCCGCGAAAAACCTCCTGCCAGCGCAACCCATCCATCATCACCACAATCACGTTTTCCGTCTTGTGCGCAACGGGTGTCTGCGCCATCGCGGCCAGCCCGCACGCCAGGCACATCCCGGCCAGCAATCCAACGGCAACATTGCTCTTGACAATCCTTTTGATCTTCATCGCTCTAGCCTCCCACAGCTATGTTTCCGCCATATGAATGTGCAGCGAAAGAATCAGCCGGCCCCTGGTCAGTTGCTGCCGGCACCGCGTTCAGCGTCCCCACCGCGTTCAACCCGTTCACCCACACCCTTACCAACCGGTTCGCCGGCAGCCGTCCGTGAATCTCCACAGGCAGAAAGTTCTCCGTCAGCCCCAGCGTCCGCCCTGCATCAGCCAGCTCCGCCGGCGTATGCAGCGCGATCGCTTCCAGCTCCCGGCCCACGAAGGACCTCCGGTGCGCGCGCCTCTTCTCCGCGGCCAGCGCCCGCAGCGCCGCCATCCGCTCCTCCACCACCACTGCCGCAACCGGCCGCTCGGCGTGGAGCGTCCATCCCCGTGTCCCCGGCCGCGGAGAAAACGGGAACAGGTGCAAATACCCGAACGGCAGCACCCTCACCAGTTCCAGCGTCTCCTCGAACTCGCCGTCCGTCTCCCCAGGAAAACCCACCATCACGTCGGCGCCCAGCGTCAGCTCCGGACCCGCTGCCTCGACCAGCGCCCAAACCTTCTCCGCGTAGTGCCAGGGCCGGTAGCGCCGGTGCATCCGCCGCAGCACGGCGTCCGAGCCGGACTGCAGCGGTAAATGCGCGTGCCGCGCCAGCCGCGGCACGGCATTCCTCGAATGGGCAAACTCCGCCATCAGCCCGATCAGTTCCCCGTCCCAGTCCATCGGCTCGATCGAACTGAGCCGCAGCCGCGGCAGCGCCGTCTCGCCAAGAATCCGCCGCACCAGCCCCGCCAGCGTCCTCCGCGCCAATCCCACTTCGCGTGCATCCGGAGAACCGGAAAAATCCCGGCCCCATCGCCCCAGGTTGATCCCCGAAAGCACCAGCTCATTGCCCCCGGCCGCCACGAAACCTTCCACCTGCCTAAGAACGCTCGCAGCGGGCAGACTCCTGGAGGAGCCTCGAGTCTGCGGGATCACGCAAAATGTGCATCGATTCCCGCACCCCTCCTGAATCTTCAGGTTGGGCCTGGTCTGCGCTCCCGGCACAACCTGCGCCTCCTCCAGAAACGAGTGCGCAAAGCGATCATCCGCCCAGATCGCCGCCGCATTTGCAGCCGAACCAGCCAGCAGCGACTCGACGCTCACCAGTTCCGGCCGCGAAGCCGGACCATCGCCGGACCGGTACGAAGGCCCATTCCGGGCCAGCTGTAGAACAATCTCAGGCGCCAGCGCCTTGTGGCTGTTGCCCACCACAGCGGCCACGCCCTCGAGCCCCGCCAGCTCTTCCGGCGCGCGCTGCGCATAGCAGCCGGTCACAACGATTCGCGCCGCGGGATTCACCCGGTGCGCCCGCCGGATATACGCCCGCGCCGCCCGGTCGGCCTCCGCCGTCACGCTGCACGTGTTCACCACCACCACATCGGCCGCCGCCGGATTCCGCTCGCCCAACCCCGCGGCGCGCAACCGGTCGCTCACCGCCTCGCCATCCGCGCGCGCCGCCCTGCAACCAAAATGTGCTACGTGAAATCCCGGCATGATTTCAGTCTAGAGCCTGTCCGCTCCGAGTTGGGCATCTCCACGCAAACAGGCCCAGGAACGATTCATGCGCACCGATGCCGCACATCGCCTCCGATATACTAAGCAGCGACCCCAATCATCCGCGGGTACAAACCCTGAATCATGCAGACCCCCGTCATTGTCAGCGTTTCATCCTCATCATCCCTCGCCTCCAGCGGTGCGGCCCGTTCCATCCTCGGTTTCGTCTACTTCACCTTTATCTGCTATCTCTCCATCGGCCTGCCGCTCGCTGTCCTGCCCGCCTTTGTGCATCTGCGCATGGGTCTGCACGCGGCTCTCACAGGCCTCGTCGTCAGCATCCAGTACATCGCCACCTTCCTCAGCCGCCCCTGGGCAGGCCGCATTTCCGACCGCGCCGGCGCCAAGGTCTCCGTCCTCCGCGGCATGGCCGCCTGCACCCTCAGCGGAATGCTTCTTCTCGCCGCGGTGGCCCTCCACTTCAACCCCTGGCTCACCTTTTCCGCGCTCATTTTGAGCCGCCTGGCCCTGGGAGTGGGCGAAAGCCTCGGTTCCACCGGCGCAACTCTCTGGGGCATCACCAGCGCCGGACCCCAGCACACCGCCAAAGTCATCTCCTTCAACGGCGTCGCCACCTATGGCGGACTGGCCCTCGGCGCGCCCCTCGGCGTGGTTCTCGATCAGCACTGGGGACTGGCCTCGCTGGGCCTGTTGACGACCCTGCTGGGCGCGGTCAGCTTCGTACTCGCCCTCCGCAAGAGCCCCGTTCCCGTCACTCCCGGCGAACATCTGCCCTTTCGCCATGTGCTTGGCCGCGTTGCCCCCCACGGCATGGCCCTGGCTCTCGGCGGCGTCGGTTACAGCGTGCTGGCCACCTTTGTCACCCTCTACTACCTCAGCCGCCACTGGAACCCGCACGGCGCTGCCTTTTGCCTCACCGCCTTTGGCGTGGCCTTCATCGCCGCGCGCCTGCTGCTCATCCAGACCATCAACCGCTTCGGCGGATTCCGGGTGAGCATCGCCTGCCTGGTGGTCGAGTCGGTGGGTGTTCTGCTGCTCTGGAGCGCGGCCTCGCCCTGGACGGCCTCCGCTGGCGCTGCACTGACAGGCTTCGGCTTCTCGCTGGTCTTTCCCGCCCTCGGCGTTGAAGCCGTCAAGCGCGTGCCCATCCACAACCGCGGCACCGCCCTCGGCGTCTTCACCGGCTTCTCGGATGTTTCCTTCTTCCTGGTCGGCCCCATCGCCGGAGCCGTCATCGGTGCCTGGGGCTACTCCAGCGCTTTTCTCTTCGCGCTGACGAGCGTGCTCACCGCACTGGGAATCGTCCTCGTCCTGCGGCAGATGCAGAAAGAATGAGCTTCAGCTTTCGCGATCTATCTGGCGCCGTATTGCCGGTCTGTCACCGGTTGCAGCCAGATAACGTCGACGCCCTTTTGGTCCGCTTCCTGCAGGGCAAAGTGGACCATTCCGCCGGGACTTTGCAGCTCGGTCGCTCTTTGCTGCTCAGAATCTTCATTTCAATACCCTCTTCACATGCGCTGCTTCCTCTTACAGAATCACAGTTTATGTGTCCTGTGAAACATTGTGGAGGAACCCATTTATTTTGTGTTGGTTATGGGAAGCTCCACAGTTTCACAGATTAACAATTTATGTGTTCCTGTGCGGTGAGACTGCGTAACCGGTTGATTCTGCGCCGGTTAGGATGGGCTCCACAGTTTCACAGGGAAAAAACGCCGATTTCCGGGGGGTAGGGGAATCCGGGTTGGCGGCGGGTAACGCCGGCGAATTTAAAGCGATGTTTTTCATGAGTTTGCAGTCCGGCTCTCCTCCGACACTCGCCGTTTCTCTCCCTTCAAATTGTCCGGCTACGGGTGGTCATTTCATGCAAGAAACGGGGGCGAAGGTGCTCGCATCCCACCATTTCCGCGAAAAAGACGCAAGAAAGATGGGGACCCGGCAATGGTTGTGATGCGTTCGCAGTCCGGCGGCGCTGCATGGCTTCAACACTCTTGCTCTACTTTCCCATTGTGCGCCAGCGGGAGGTCATTTTCTGCAAAGTGCGGAGGGGGTTGTGGTTTCACAGGTCCCAAAAGCGGGACCCCCTTCGACTTCGCTCAAGGCAGGCTTTCGGCGGGCTCAGGAGAGGCTCTGGGCACCTGCCCGCATTTTCCATACGCAAGTATGAACCCGTATACGCAAGTATGAAGCCAACAAATGCGGTCGAATTTTGCGTATAGACTTTTTAATTGCGCATAGATATGATTTAGTTGCGTATAAATCTGTATACGCAACTAAAAAGGAGACTGACCCGTGGCCAGACGTGTACCGGAAGCGGACATTGCGGCGATTCTGGCTGCCGTCCAACGCCACGAGGGAGGCGCAAGTCTGGGAGACGTGGCCGATGCGCTGACGTTGAAGCTCCCGGACCGCACACTGCAAAACCGGCTCAAGTATCTGGTTGATGCCGGCCGCCTCGTCAAGGCAGGCGAGGGTCGCCGCTGGATCAAATACAGCCTGCCGGCAACGGGAGCAGGTGCAGCTTCCGTCGAGCCCGCGACGCCGGTTGGGGCGAAGGAGGAGGTCGCCGTACCTCTTTCTCCAGCAAGCGTCGAGATCCGCCGCTATCTCAGCCAACCCCTGGCAGCGCGAAAGCCCGCGGGATACAACCGGCAATTTCTCGATTTGTACCGGCCGAATGCCAGCTTCTACCTTTCCCCGGCGGAGCGGATTCATCTTGCGGAGATGGGGAAGCCCAATTTCGTCGCCGAAGCGGCGGGTACGTACGCAAAACAGATTCTCAGCCGGCTTCTGATCGATTTGTCATGGAACTCAAGCCGCCTTGAGGGAAACACATATTCGCTGCTCGATACCAGACGGCTCATTGAGTTCGGGCAGGAAGCGCAAGGACGCGATTGCCTGGAAGCGCAGATGATAGTGAACCACAAAGACGCGATCCGCTTTCTTGTCAGCTCGGCCGGCGAGATCGGTTTTAACCGCTATACGATCCTGAATCTTCACGGAATTCTCGCGCACAATCTGTTGCCGGATGAGGAGGCAGCGGGGCGTCTGAGGCATATTGCAGTGGGCATCGAGAAATCCACGTTTCACCCGCTGGAGGTGCCGCAACTCATCGACGAGTGTTTCAATCAGATACTGGCAACGACGGCGGCCATCGAAGATCCATTCGAGCAGGCATTCTTTTTCATGGTCCAGTTGCCGTACCTGCAACCGTTCGACGACGTCAACAAGCGGGTGTCGCGTCTGGGGGCCAACATCCCCTTCATCCAACACAACCTGTCGCCGCTCTCATTCACCGACGTTCCACGGCCGCTTTATACGAACGCCGTTCTGGGCGTGTACGAACTGAATAAAGTGGACCTGCTGAAGGATGTCTTTATCTGGGCATACGAGCGTTCGGCTGCAAGTTACGCCGCCGTCCGGCAGTCGCTCGGCGAGCCTGACCCCTTTCGATTCAAGCACAGCACGGCTCTACGGCAGATTGTCTCCGAAATCGTAGGCAGCCGCATGAATCGACGGGCGGCGAATGCCTACATTGCTTCCTGGACCGAAAAGAATATAGAGGCGGAGGAGCGCGATCGTTTCAGGGAGATGGCTGAGACCGAACTTCTGAACCTGCATGAAGGAAACTTCGCTCGCTACCAGATCAGGCCGAGCGAGTTCGCGGCGTGGGAAATGGTTTGGGCGGCTGGAGCCGAGGTTTGAACCGCAATCCTCCACGCTTGACCCGAATCCTCGCCGCTCGCGATTTGGGGAACGCGCGCGGGGGAATCTTTTTTGTGGTTTCCCAGGTCTCGGAATCGAGACCTGGGGCATCCGGCCAGTCCATGGATGGATAGTACATCCGTTCCATCGCCTGACGCGACCGCCGGGGAGGGTGTCTTGCAGGGGCTAAAGCCCATGCTCATTATGAGGGTTTGCGGCACGGCTGAAGCCGTGTGCTGATACAAGGCCTTCGCGAATCCTGCTGAGGTGGTTTTTCTGCCGCCTATTGATGCGAGGGCTTCGTTGCCAATGCAAGAGCGGCCACCCCTCGGGGTGGCCGCTCTGCGTTGATGCGGGTTTTTTGGAGCTGCGGGGTTAGCGCTCGCTCTTCCAGTTGATCAGGTCGCCAAGTGTTGTGGTTGAGCTGGAGACGGGAGCCTTGTGGCCGCCGCCGTGGCTCTCGGCTTTGTAGTGCTCCACCTGGGCGCGGCTGGCCTCGTGGCCCACTGCGCGCAGGCTCAAGCCTACCTTCTTCTCTTCCACGTTGATCTTGATGATCTTGAAGTCGTGCTCCAGGCCGGTTTCGAGCTTGGAGTGGCCGCCGGGCTCGTCGCCTGCTTCGGAGATGTGGCACAGACCCTCCACGCCCTCCGCGATCTCGACAAATGCGCCGAACTGCGCCGTCCGCAGAACTTTGCCGTGGACCACGTCGCCTACCCGGTGATTGGCAAAGAAGCTCTCCCAAACGTCGGGCTGCAACTGCTTGATGCCCAGGCTCAGACGGCGGTTCTGCGGCTCAACGCCCAGCACCACAGCCTTCACCTTCTCGCCCTTCTTCACCACTTCAGAAGGATGCTTTACGCGCTTGGTCCAGCTCAGGTTGGACACATGAACCAGCCCGTCGATGCCGTCTTCAATCTCAATGAAGGCGCCAAAGTCGGTGAGGTTGCGCACCCGGCCCTCGACCACTGTCCCGGCCGGATACCGCTCGGTCAGGTTCTCCCACGGGTTGTCGAGCAACTGCTTCATGCCCAGCGAGATGCGGCGATCGGCCGGATTCACGCTGAGGACGACGGTCTCGACTTCGTCGGCCGGCTTGACCAGCTTCGACGGATGCTTCAGACGCTTCGACCAGGTCATCTCCGACAGATGAACCAGCCCCTCGATGCCCTGTTCCAGCTCCACAAACGCGCCGTAGTCGGTGACCGAAAGTACGCGGCCATGCACGTGCGCGCCCACCGGATAGCGCTCGGCGGCATCCAGCCACGGATCGGGCGTCAACTGCTTGAAGCCCAGCGAAACCCGCTGCTTGTCCTTGTCGAACTTCAGCACCTTTACCTGGATCTCGTCGCCCACATTCACCAGGTCGCGCGGATGCGTCAGCCGGCCCCAGCTCATGTCAGTGATGTGCAGCAGCCCGTCGATACCGCCCAGGTCAACAAACGCGCCGTAGTCGGTCAGGTTCTTCACCGTGCCGGTCATCACCGCGCCCTCGCCCAACTGCTCCAGCGTCGACGACCGCTTGGCCATCTGCTCTTCTTCCAGGATCTCCTTGCGGCTCACCACCACGTTGCCGCGCTTCTTGTTGAGCTTGATGACCCGGACTTCAATCTGCTGGCCCAAATACCCGTCCAGGTTGCGAACGGGGCGAATCTCAAGCTGCGAGCCGGGCAAGAATGCCTTCAGCCCGATATCCACGGTCAGACCACCCTTGACGCGGCTTACCACCGTGCCCGTCACCGGCGTCTTGTCATTGGCGGCCTTCTCGATCACGTCCCAGACGCGCAGGCGCTGGGCCTTCTCGAAGCTCACCAGGTAGCCGCCTTCCGGTTCCTCGCGCTCGATCACCACGTCGATCACGTCGCCCGGATGGAACTTGACCGCCCCGGTGTGATCACGAACCTGCTCGAGAGGCACAAGCCCCTCGGACTTCAGGCCCACATCCACAACCAGGTGCGTGTCCGTCTCTTTGATCACCGTGCCGGAGACAACCTTGTCCCCATAGGCTTCAACGGCAGCCGCCTCGGCGGCCTGCTCGCGTTCAAACGCCGCCAACGCGGCAGAGAAGTCCTCGGCAGACTCCAGTCCATG
Source organism: Occallatibacter sp. (assembly GCA_036404455.1). Lineage (GTDB taxonomy): Bacteria > Acidobacteriota > Terriglobia > Terriglobales > Acidobacteriaceae > Telmatobacter. Next base: position 17,199 of record DASWZM010000346.1, read on the forward strand.
TACTTCGTGGACCGGCGCGGCCTTGATCGCCGCCGCGGCTTTGGCCTCCGGCTCAGGTTGCGCAGCAACTTCCGCAGCAACTGGGGCGACGGGCACGGATGGGATCTCCGGCTGCGCAGCAACCTCCGCTGCAACTGGGGCGGCGGGCACGGACGGGATCTCCGCCTGCGCAGCAACTTCCGCTGCAACTGGGGCGGCGGACGCGGACGGGATCTCCGGCTGCGCAGCAACCCCCACTGCGACTGGGGCGGCGGGCGCGGATGGAATCTCCGCCTGCGCAGCAACTTCCGCTGCAACTGGAGCCACAAGCGCGGTTGGGCTCTCCAGCGGCACAGCAACCTCCGCTACAACTGGGGCCACAGGCGCGGACGGGATCTCCGGTTGCGCAGCAACTTCCACTGCAACTGGGGCGGCGGGCGCAGCTTCTGCCCTGGCTTCCACGGGTGGGGCTTGCTCCACGGGCGCAGCTTCGGCTACAGGCTCGGTCAGGGCATCGGCGTCCAGCGCGGGAAGTTCGTCAACTTCGGCAATCTCAGGGTTGGACGTGGATTCGGACGACGGCTGCTCCAGCTCCGTCGCAGGCTCTAGGGTGGGCATTTCCAATTCGGTGTTCAGGGTTATGCTCTCGGGTTCGGGATTGAGGACGTTTGCCATCACTGCTGCTCCGGAATTCCTTGCTCCCGCGACGGATTTTGCCTGCCGCTGGGAGTGGCTCCCGCGCCGCGAATGCCGCCGGCGGGGATACCTTCAGACCGCATCCACACAAAGTAAAGCCTTGTGACCGGTGGGTCTTCACAAGGGACAGTCCTCCCAGCCCGTTGCGCTGGAGTACTAAGCGACTGGTCTCCTTGGGAAACACCCGGCATGCAATGGCTTGCTGGAGGGCGGCCGCAACTCGCTGCTGGAATCCGCGCAGCAAGCTACGCTTACGAGTGTAGCAACCTCAGCTTTCCCGCGTCAATCCAACAGTTTGGACCCGCCTTGCCACAACCCGCATTGCAACCGCAAATTCACACCCGCCGCGTCCCAATCAATGGACTTGCGCCCCGCGCACGACCCACAGCCCACGCCAACCATCGTCCCGCAACGTGAGAAACCGCCCGGGCCGGGTTTCCCGGCGCCTGCCCTGAGCTTGCCGAAGGGTCGAGTCCGCCGCGGCGGAGAGGGCTGGAATGCCGACAATTCTCAAACCACCGCCCGGGCAGCAATCCCCTCTATACTGGTCTCAACGGCGCACCTTTCATGGACCATCTCTGGACCCCCTGGCGCTATGCCTACGTCACTTCGACGGACGGCGCACCGCGCCCCGGCGTTCCCTCGAGCCTCGCCGCCTGGCCCGGCGACCTGGGCTGCGTCTTCTGCAACCTCATCGCCTCCATCGAATTCGCCATCGCGAACGGCATGAGTCCTGACCAGGCCGAAGCCGCCGGCGGCCTCATTCACCGCGGAAAGCACTGCTTCATCTGCCTCAACGCATTCCCCTACACCTCCGGCCACGTCATGGTCATGCCCTATGCCCACCTCGACCGCCTCGCCGAACTACCCGCCGAAGCCGCCCATGAACTCATCGGCCTGGCCCAGCTCACCGAACGCGCCCTGCAGCGCCTCTACAGCCCCCACGGCTTCAACTTCGGCATCAACCTCGGCAAGGCCGCCGGCGCCGGCGTCGCCGGACACCTCCACCTCCACGCGCTGCCCCGCTGGCTCGGCGACACCAGCTTCATGACTACCATCGCCGAATCACGGACCCTCCCCGAAGACCTGGAAACTACCTGGAAACGGATGCGGGGGGCGTTTCGGGAGCTGGCGAGTTAGCTACGCGCGTGTCAGCTCGTTGGCAACGATGGCGCGCCCTGCGATTCTTTCTTTGCTCTCTGCCTCAACTCAATCGCGCCGGATTATAGGATTCCCTGAATGATCTGGTTGTTTTTACAGGAAGCCGATCTTCGTTGGGTTATCGGCAGAGCCTTGCCGCCCCGCATCGACCTCCTCTGGATAGATGACTGTTCCCTTGGCATCGACAATGATCCCGCCATTTCCGTTCTTGTTACTTGCGGTGAGCACCGCTCCCAGGGCAACAAGCACGATTAACACGAGGCCTGAGCCTATCACAAGCCCCGCGATCCGATATTGGTTCTCACTCTCCACGCCGAATTCGGTCAGGCTGCTTATCGAAGGATTCAATGAATCGTAATAAACGGTTGCACTGAATTTCAATGGCACATCCGTATGTTTCTGAAGTTCCGCTTTGATTGAATCATCGACACTGTGTTCCGAAATGTACCCGGTTCTGCTGTAAGATTCTCCGTCCACGCTGAAGTTATAACTGCAACGATATTCCACGGAAGAATTGGCAAGGTTGTATTGACGGCGGCTACGCGTACCTGCGGTGCTTCGATATTGGGTTACGCTAGCCTCCGTTGTCTTCTCGGCTCGTGCCAGGGCAGCGTCCCGCATTGCAAAGTGAATGCCGAAACCGCCGATGATAAAGAGAAACAGCGATCCGAGTAAAGGATAGTCAAAGAAAAGAGTGTTTCTGCTGTATTTTCCGCTGTAGAAGTACATCGGCTCTCCCATTTTTCATCTGATGGGTGTTGGAGAGCAGTGTACGCCGCTGTGCCACGGGCTGACAAAGAACTTTTCGGAGGAAACATAACCACGAACCCCTTTAACCAATCCCTTGCTCAGCTTCGCCGCCTTCGGCTTCAGCGGCGAGGAGTGGCAAATTTGCATCTTCTTCATCCACATCTGCGCCAGCCGCCTCAAGCAACTTCGGCTTCAACCTCTTCTTGTTTTTCACCTTGAGTTCGCGAAGCATCTCGACCTGACGCACCAGATTCTCGCGCCCAGTGGTCAGTTTGCTGAAGGCATCCCTATAGCTCTGGTCGGCATCGCTGATCCGTTCACCGACTGATTTAAGATCTTCGACAAACCCTACGAACTTATCGTAAAGCTTTCCTCCGCGATCCATGACCTTCTGCACGTTCTCTGCCTGCTGTTCCTGCCGCCAAAGGTTTTCCACGATGCGTACGACAAACAGAACTGTCGTGGGGCCGGCCAAGAGTACGCCCTTCTGGTATGCGTCCGCCCAGAGCGATTCGTCCTTCTGCATTGCCAGCATGAAAGCCGGCTCAACTGGCGCGAACAGCACAACAAAATCAGGCGACTGAAGCTGGGAAATTCGGTGATAGTTGCGCTCAGCCAGTCCTGTGTAGTGATCCCGAAAGCTTCTCAGTAGACGCTTGACCGCCTCCTCGCGTTCTTTGTCGGATTCGGCTCTGACGTAGTCATCATATGCATTAAGTGTGACTTTACAGTCGATTATCAGGTGGCGGCCTTCGGGCAGTTTGACGATAACATCTGTCTGTCGTCTGCGATCTTGGCTGCCCTCCTCATCCTCTACGGTAAAACTCTCTTGGTAGGTGTAATGCTCGCCTTTTCGGAGCCCGCTGTTTTCTAGGATATTGAGAAGTATAAATTCGCCCCAGTGGCCCTGTTTTTGAGTATCTTGGCGCAATGCCGTACTTAGACTATGCGCCTCGGCAGATAGGTTTTCATTGAGGTCCTTCAGTTGCTTCAGCTCTGATGCCATCTCTGTTCGCCCAATTAGACTCTCCCTCTGTGCCTCCTCCACCTTGTCGCGGAACTCCTTGATCTGGATCTTGAGTGGGTCGAGCAGCGTTCCCAACTCGTTCTTGTTTGTTTCAGAGAAGGCCTTGGACTTTGTCTCTAGAATCTCCCCGGCCAGCGCTTGGAATTGGTTCACAAGCGCTTGCTTTGCATTGTCCAGAATGGCAAGTTTCTCAGCCAGATTCGCGCGCTCGCTTCTCAGCTCCGCTTCCAACTTGCCGATGCTGGCAGCCTGGTCGCGCTCGGCCCCGGTTTTAACGCGCAGCTCTTCGCGAAGCGTATTGCGCTCGGTTTCCAGGCGAACTATTGCGCCTTGGCGTTCGGCTGCAAGCGCCTCAAAACCGGCCCTTGACCCGGACTCGGCTTTGGCCTGCGTCAGCTCCTGTTTCAACTCGTTCAACTCTGCAGAGAGCTTTCCGTTGTCCTGTTCCAAGTGAAGCGTCCTGGCCCTCGCAAGGATACTTTTCAGCCAGAAACCGAGAGCGAACCCGGCAATCGCCGCCAACAGAATCCAAACCGTCTGCATGATTTTCCTCTTCGCCTAATGTACGCCCTTTGCCCTGTGCATTTCCTGCCAGACTCGCCCGGCTTTCTGTTCCCTGTTCCCTATTCCCTGTTCCCTGCTCTCCCTGCCTTTACACACCTCCACCCGCCCGGTAGACTTGAAGTTTCGGGGCCATGCGCATTTTTTTTGGCGCAATGGTTGTGTTTCCCTGCCGCGGAACGGTATCGTAGGCTGGCGGAACAGGATTGAAATTCACCCCCGGAATGACTCTCAAGTTCCGAACAAATACGAGGAGAAGCACGCATGGCCGTAGAAGAGAAAGTCAAGCAAATCATCGTCGAGCAGTTGCAGGTGGACGAAGCCGAGGTTACCCCTGGCGCCAGCTTCCAGGAGGACCTGGGCGCCGATTCGCTCGACGTGGTCGAGCTGGTGATGCAATTCGAGGAAGCCTTCGATCTCGAGATTCCCGACGAAGACGCCGAGAAGATCAAGACCGTCAAGGACGCGATCGACTACATCGAAAAGAACGAGAAGAGCGTGAAAGGCGCCAAGTAGCCGGTGAGCCGTCGAGTCGTTATCACCGGCCTTGGGCTGGTGTGCGGTGTGGGCACCACCGCTCCCGAGGTTTGGCGGCAGCTCCTGGCCGGCGCCAGTGGCATGGGCCCCATTCGGGGCTTCGATACCACCGGCTTCTCGGTCACCTTCGCAGCCGAGGTCAAGAACTTTGACCCGCTCGACTTCGTGGACAAAAAAGAATCCCGCAAGATGGGCCGCTTCATCCATTTTGCCTTCGCCGCGACCCAGGAGGCCATGGCCCAGTCCGGCCTGGAAATCACGCCGGAGATTGCGGACCGGGTGGGCGTATTCATCGGCTCCGGCATCGGCGGCTTTGAGATCATTGAGCGCGAACATTCCAACCTGCTGCAGGGCGGCCCGCGCAAGATCTCACCCTTCTTCATTCCCGCCGTCATCGTCAACATGGCGGCCGGACAGATCAGCATCCGCTACGGCGCCAAGGGCCCCATCTCGGCCACAGCCACGGCTTGCGCCACCTCTGCCAACTCCATCGGCGACTCGGTGCGCATGATCATGCACGGCGACGCGGACGCGATGATCGCCGGCGGCACGGAGGCCTCCGTCACGGCTCTCTCCGTGGGCGGGTTCGCCGCCATGCGCGCGCTCTCCACCCGCAATGACGAACCGACCCGCGCCAGCCGTCCCTTTGACAAGGACCGCGACGGCTTCGTCATTGGCGAAGGCGCCGGCATCCTCATCCTCGAAGAACTCGAGTTCGCCAAAGCGCGCGGCGCCAGGATTCTCGCCGAGGTCATCGGTTACGGCATGAGCGCCGACGCCTATCACATGACGGGCATCGCTCCCGAGGGGCAGGGCGCCCAGCGGGCAATGCGGGCTGCGCTGAAAGACGCCGGCATCGCTCCCGAAGAGGTGGGCTACATCAACGCCCACGCCACCTCAACACCCGCCGGCGACGGCAACGAATCCCGCGCCATCGAGCTGGTCTTCGGCGAGCACGCCCTCAGCCACAAGCTCAAGGTCAGCGGAACCAAGTCCATGACCGGCCACCTGCTGGGCGGCGCCGGCGGCCTCGAAGCGGGCATCTCCGTCCTGGCGCTCGTGAACCAGCAGCTTCCGCCCACCATCAATCTCGACAACGTCGACCCCGAGTGCCGTCTGGACTACGTGCCCAACAAGGCCATCCACCACTCCTTCGACGTGGCTATGTCCAACTCCTTCGGCTTCGGCGGCATCAACGCCACCCTTATCATGCGCCGCTGGAACGAGTGAGACAGATCCCAGCTTTTAGCTGCCAGCTTTTGCAAGGCCGGGTTCGGGCCTTTTGGTATTCGGCTTGAGGCGCGGAAACTGGGTGCAGAAAAAACAGCGCGAACCTCATGGATTCGCGCTGTTTTTGTCTGATAAGAGGTCGGTCTCAGCCCATGGCCGCTGCCCAACCCACCCCGATCAGCACAAAGATCGCCCACCAGCCGAACACCGCGATGTAGCCGGAGCCCCGCTTCACCCCTGCCACTGTCGCCGTCCCCATCCCCAGCAGCACCAGCGTCCAGATGGTAATCACGTCCAGCGAACTGGCCAGCGAGTAGAGCGCCTTGTTGGTCTCCATCACCGGTAGGAAGGCCGCCACATTCGTGGGCGCAAAGTTCTTGATGTTGAACGTCTCCGGCGTGGCTCCCGCAAAGATCACTACAGTTCCCAGCAGCGTCTTGATCAGGCTCGGCAGGCTCGCATAAAACCAAACCGCAAAGATGCTGCCGTAGCTGGCCTTGCCCCCAAAGACAAAATTAATCGTACCCCAGAGCCCAAGCGACAGCAGGGCCACCCCGGCAAGAACGAAAAGCGGGCTGGCGAGGAACGAGCCCTCGATGGCGTACAACGTAAACTTGTTGGCGGCCTCGCGTTGATCCGCCGGCAACTGCGCCATGCGCGCCTCCGCCTTCGGATCCATGCGGATGGTGTTGTCCACCACCTGCCCCCAGCCAATCTTCATGGTGATGGCCGCAAACAGAATGTAGGTGACCACCATAATGAGGACGAACGGCAGCCACCAACTCTTGTTGCCCCGCTTGATGTCTTCAAAAGTCTTCGACGGCGCCGAAAACGTGTTCGTTACGCGCTGCAATTGCGACAGACCGGGGCCCTTGGGGGCTGACTCGGCCACAGGTTGAACTCCCAGATCGCTCATGATTCCGCCTCTCGATTGCCAATTCGGCTTGACGCACATCTCCCCTGCACGTTCCACCGGGATCGAGCGCACGCGGTTGCATTTTCCTGTAGAAATGCCGCGGCGCAATGACTCGTTCCCGGCAACTCCGGAAAAGAAATGCGTTTGCCCGCGATTGTACCCTTGAATTGCGGAAAAGACGAAATCAATTTCCTTCCGTCTTCCGTTGCCTATCCGTTGCCGCATCCCGTGCCGCCAGAAATGGCGTTCCTAACGCCCCAGCGAAGCCATCTCGCCAGACGCGCCGGCTCTTCTCTGTGCAGCCTTGCGCGGTCTACTCCGGGCCCTGCCCGGCTTGCGCTGTTCAGCCTTGCTCGCCGGTTTCGGCGGCACATAGCTCTTGTAGACCGTAATGTGGAAGCAGGCCTGCTGGAACTCTTCCTCGACGTCGATCTTGCCGGCGTTTTGCAAGGTCAGCAGCCAGTTCCGCATCCAGCCAACCTCCTGCCGGCTCATCCAATTCTTGGCAATGTCTATGGTCGCCCCGGTCAGATGCGGGCTCACAATATCCCCTTCGGCCGCCGCCGCATTCCCGTTCGTCTCCATCAGCCGCTTCTGGTACTCCACGGTCCGCACCGCCGAGCTCACCTCCAGCGGCCGGTGAAACTGCGCTTCATGAACCCTCGCCAGATCGGCAAGAAAGCGCGCCGTCCATGGCCGGCAATAGCGGTGGTTTTCGGGCAGGTTGGCATTCACGGTCAGCGCTGTCGAAGCCGGCACCGGTACAAGGAACTTCCGCGCGATCCGGTCCGCCAGATCCTCTTCGTCCTCGATCCGCTCCAGATTGTCGGCCTCCGACTTTTCGTTTTGCCGCTCCAACGACCCGTGCGACCCCTTGAGCGGCGGCGGCATCACGGTCCGCGTCCTGTCGAGCGAGGTAGCCCTGGTCACCGCCCTCCGGCCAGGCGCCCTTGGCTCCTGGGCAGGAATCTCCGGCTCACTGGAGGCAATCTTCGGCTCAGTGGAGGCAATCCTTGACCCTGGCGCTGGACCCCTTGCCGCGCTGGCAGGAATCCTGCTCGTTTCGGAAGGAATCTCCGGCTCTACAGCAGGATTCTTACTCTCTCCGGCGGGAATCCTGGCTTCAACGGCAGGATTTTCCGCCTCTCTGGTTGGCGTGTTTGTCTCCCCAGCGAGAGTCTTCGGCACACTGGCCTGATGAGATCGGGAACGCTCCTTCAACCGCGCCGTGCTCGTCCTCCCGCCCGCCTCGCGCTTCCGCGCGCCGGATTGCCCCGTCCCGCGCCCAACCGCGCGTCCGGCCGGGCGGCCAACCGTCCGTCCAGCTTGATGCCCGGACGCATGGACAACCGAGTGCGCAGCCGTACGCCCAGCCGAACGGGCCGTCGTGTGTTGTGTCTTTTTCTTTGCGCCGTGGGTAGCCGCCACGACCGGGGCGGTCGCTTTGGTCCGCGCCAGCGAAGCCGGCGATCCGCTGGCTGTGGCCGCAATGACCACAGCCAGCACAAGAACCATGGTTGGGGTTCGGCGCATGAGAAGGTGTGCGGAGAATCCAGAGCAACTCCAGTGTAGACTCATCCGCCCCCAGTTCCGAGTGCCTTCGCGGATGCGGCTGCGTCCGATAACTGGGTGCAAAGCCCAGTTCCACTCTCGAGTTCAAACTGAAGATGTCCAGAGTCCCATGTCTCGATTTGATATATACTTTTGCTATATACTTCTTGGTGAGGTGCTGCATGGCGGCCAAAGTGGGAGTGAGTCCGAAGCAAACCGATGCCAAGCTGTTCTGGAACGGCCGCAGCCAGGCCGTGCGCCTGCCCAAGGAGTTCCGCTTCGAGGGTGACCGGGTGCGCGTGACGCGGATGGGTGCGGGCATTTTGATTGAGCCCCTTCCTACCGTCGAGAAGGAAACTTTAGAAGAGCTATTCGCGCGGATGGATGCCATGGGAGCCGACCCGCTTTTCCCCGAAGGCCGCAAACAGAATCTCGCGCCGATCCGTGAGTACTTCGAGTGAACTACCTGCTGGACACGAACGTTTGCATTCCTTTAATCAATGGGACTTCCAGTCAGATTCGCCGACGCTACTTCCAGGCTGGTGGTCGCGGCGTTGTCCCTGCAACTTCCTCTATCGTTGCGCATGAGCTTTGGTATGGAGTGGCCAAGAGTGGCCGCGTTGCTCAGAACGCGAACCGGCTGGCGGCGTTTCTAACGAGCGCTGTGACGGTGCTCGAATTCTCCGAGCGGGATGCGCAAGCCGCCGGAGAGATTCGCGCGGAACTCGAACGCAAGGGCCGGCGCATCGGCGAATACGACACCTTGATTGCCGGACAAGCCTTCAGCCGAAATCTGGTTCTGGTTACGGCCAATACGCGCGAGTTTGGCAGGGTGAAGGGCTTGGTCGTAGAGGATTGGACGGTTTAGGCGATTTTGGGCGGAATACAATCTGGTTATGAGCGTGGACGAGTCTAAGTTCGACTACACCTATGTGCCGGAGCACCTGAAAGAGAAGGTGCGCAATTGCAGAAGTCTTTCGGTCGGCGAGCGGCTGAGTCTGAGCTTCGAGTTGAGCGTGGCGGCGTGGGCAAAGATCGGCGTCGTTCGC
>DASWZM010000347.1:0-4339 GCA_036404455.1 Occallatibacter sp.
CATCCGCTCCATGCTGGCCATCGGCGGCAAAGGCTACGTGCAGGCCGGCGCCGGCATCGTGGCCGATTCCGTGCCCGCCTTGGAACACCAGGAGTCGCTCAACAAGGCGCAAGCGGTGATTCGAGCGATCGAGCGGGCAAGGGAGCTGTAAGCGCGAGTTGGCAGTTTTCAGTTGTCGGATGTCAATCGGACGGCTGAGCGGGGCGTAAGTCGTTAGGGGATGAAGCCTTCACTCCGCGCCGAAGATGCGGCGGAAGAAGCGGCCTACTCTGGTGAAGATTCCCGGCTTTTTCTGGGCTGAAGGCGGCTTCGCGGCAGGATTTGCGGGTGCGCCGGCTGGCGGTGTGGAAGCCGGCTGAGCGGCTTCGGCGGGCTTGGGAGTGTGGTCAGCGGCGCTGTAGGCCAGGGTCTCCGTGGTTTGCGGCGGCTGGCCGGGCTTGGCGCTGGCGCTGGGAGCCGGCGCTGCCAACGGCGCCAGGCCCTCGCTTTGAGCCAGTGGGAACTCGTTCGCTTGCGAGGCTGCCGGCGGCGGGCAGCCGCAGGGCTCTTTTTCCTGGTCCACCACCTCGTGCAGGCTGCCGTGCTGGAACATCACGCGCTGGCCCGGCTGCACGCGGTAGGCTCCGCCATCAAAGACGCTGGAAACCAGCACGTAAGGCGCGTTGACGCCCGCGTTGTCCACGCAAGTGTCGCCGTTCTGGCCCAGGCGGACCTTCACCTCGGCCGGGCCGGGACCGCCGATGAGAATGCGGAAATCCGGAGTGAGCAGAATGTCGGAGTTGCGGCCGGTGGCGAAGCTGGCCTCGACCGCGCCGTGATCCATGGCCATCAGCAGGCCGGGGACTTCTCCGGTGGGAACGCTCGAGTCGGCGGCCAGCTTGACGGTGGTGGAGGCACAGACGCGCAGTACGCCACGATGAGGCAGGATAACTTGCGTGGTCTCTGAGCCGGAAGTGATGGAGCCGCCGGCGGCGATGACGGCCTTGCCCTGCGAGACCTCAAGCGCACCAGTAACCTTGGCGGCCAGGTCGGGGTTCTTGCTGTCGAACGGGACGATGGCGATGGAGCCGGATTCGGACGCAGGGGCCTGAGTGGTCGCGGGGACCTGCGCCTCCGCGGGAGCCTGGGCGCACAGCGCAGGCGCGGTGAATAGCAGCGCCGCCAGCGTAAGCAGCCCGGCCAGACTGGCAGTGTGCGCCGGTCTCTGGTGGCGTGTTTCGGCTGGCGGCTGAACTCGCGTGGGGACTCGTGCCGGCACTCGCATTGCGGCTACATCTCCAGGAAGTTGCGGATCATCTGGTGGCCGCCCTCGGTCAACACGCTCTCGGGATGGAACTGCACGCCCTCGATGGGCAGGCTGCGATGGCGCAGACCCATAATCACAGACCGGTCTCCGTTGCTGCCCGCCGTGCGGGCGGTGACCGTCAATTCGGCGGGGAGCGAGTCCTCTTCGACAATCAGCGAGTGGTAGCGGGTGCAGGTGAGCGGCGTGGGCAGTCCGGCGAAGATGCCCTTGCCGTCGTGCTCCACCGGGCTGGTCTTGCCGTGCATCAGTTGCCGCGCGCGCACCACCTGGCCGCCAAACGCCTCGCCGATGGCCTGGTGGCCCAGGCAGACGCCAAGAATGGGCGTTTTCCCGGCCATGTGGCGGATGAGCGGGATCAGGATGCCGGCCTCGCCCGGCGTGCAGGGGCCCGGCGAAAGCAGAATGCGCTCGGGTTTCAGCGCCTCCACTTGCTCCACCGTAAGTTCGTCGTTGCGATAAACCTCGACCTCCGCGCCCAGCTCGCCCAGGTATTGGACAAGGTTGTAGGTGAACGAATCGTAGTTGTCGAGGACGAAGACCATGGTGAAGTCCAGTGTAGCGCGTGGCAGGCGAGGCAGACGATCTGAGCCATTTGGCTGTAGCATGAATCCGGGGACAGGAGGACTCAAGGAGGGATGCAATGTCTGTCGATATTTTCGAATTCTGGTCTCAGGTAGGTCTAGGAGATACACAGCATCCGCAGGATCGTGACGTTCTGTCGCGCATGGGGGACTCGCACGGGTTCGACCTTCATTGCCTGCCATCGTGCTTCATGGGGCCTTTGAGAGCCGCACAAGTCGTTCTTCTTTATTCGTCCCAAGCGATTGACCCATCTGACCTTCAAGAGGCAAAAGCGGACAAAGGTCGCAAACGAATCCAGGAGCAGCGAAAAGGAACGCAACCGCTGCCATCTGGTGTTGACCACAAATCGTCATGGAAATGGTGGGAGAAACAGACGAGATGCTTCGGGGATTGGAAGGAACTTCGAGACAAAATCGCAATTCTGGATATTTGCGCCTACCATTCAAAGACAATTAAGAATCATGCGTGCCTCGCAGCACTTCCTTCGAGCCGTGTGTCCATCGAATGGGCGCAGACTGTGTTGTTTCCCAAAGCGATTGCTGGAGAGCGCGTCGTTATCTGCCTACGTGCCACGCGATATTGGGGACTCGATGCAGGCAAGGAAGGAAATAAGTACGGCGAATCACTTTATGCCCCGCAAGTCACGCAAGGTGGCCATATGAAAAAGGGCAGAATGCGAGATGAAATAATCAAGAAAGTGAAGGACTTTATAAACCCGGGGGCAGACCAATCCGCCACCTGATGCGACGAAAGTTGCGCGCCCCGCGCCAATCTGCAAAACTGGCCTTGGTTCCCAACGATGGTTCTTCATTTTCTGATTCAGGGTCGCGTGCAGGGGGTGGGCTTCCGGTGGTATGTACACCGGGAGGCCAGCGAGCTGGACCTGTGCGGCTGGGTGCGCAACACCGAGGACGGCGAGGTGGAAGTGGTGGCCTCGGGCACGGCCGAAGACCTGGCCGAGCTGAGGGCCAGCCTGCGCCGCGGACCGCGCGGCAGCCGCGTGGACCGGTTGATCGAGCATTATCTGGACGAGCGCGAGGCCGCGGACCTGAGTTCGTTCCGGATCGATGGGGCATGGTAAGAAGCAGCTTCTAGCTTCCAGGTCTTAAAGGCCAGCTGGACTGCTCCGGGCACCGACGGGCAGGAGCCAGCAGCTAGCGGCTAGAAGCTGGAAGCTGTTCTCTGTTCCCTCCCCCGCTATAATCTATAGGGAAGCCGAACCTTATCCTCACCCGTTCTCTTCCCGCAAATTCTTGTCAAGACTGAATCAGGAGTGGACGGACGCATGCCCGGAACAATCAAGCCCATCGATGTGGAAGCCCTGAAGGCGCTGGTGCGCACGGTACCCGATTTTCCCAAACCGGGGATTCTGTTCTACGACATCACCACGCTCTTGAAGGACAAGACCGGCTTTGCCAAGCTGATCGACGCGCTGGCGGCGCACTACATCGAGCGCAAGATAGACCTGGTGCTGGGCATTGAGGCGCGGGGATTCATCTTTGGGCCTGCCTTGGCCTACCGGCTCAACGCCGGTTTTGTCCCCGTTCGCAAGCCGCGCAAATTGCCCGCCCCCGTGGCCCGCGTGACCTATGACCTGGAGTACGGTTCCGACGCACTGGAGATTCACCTGGACGCCATTCAGCCAGGGCAGCGCGTGGTGCTGGTGGACGACCTGCTGGCCACCGGAGGCACCATGGAGGCTACCGTGAAGCTGGTGAAGCAACTGGGCGGGGAGATTGCCGGACTGGCCTTTGCCATCGAGCTGGACTTCCTGAAAGGCCGTGATCGATTCACGGAATACGATGTTTTCAGCCTGCTGCATTACGACGAGTAGAAGACTCCGCCCGATTCGCTACCAATCAAGAGATTGCCTCAGGATGCGCCTTCCGCCGGCGCCTCCGGTTCGCTCGCGCGCGGCGCTGCCTCCGCAGCCTCTTCCTGAAACATCTGTGCATCCGCAAAACGGTATCCGACGTACACATCGGTGAGCAGGTACAGCGGATTGGAGGGATCGTCTTCAATCTTTTTGCGCAACTGGCGCACAAAGGTCCGCAGGTACTCAACCTCTTCGCGGCAATCGGGTCCCCACACCGCGGTGAGCAGCCGGGCGTAGGTCACCACCCGGCCGGCGCGGCTCATCAGGCAGTGGAGGATATCGAACTCCTTGCGGGTGAGGTGCACCGGCTGGCCGCGCTTGGTGACGCTGCGCTTCACCGGCTCCAGACGAATCTCGCCGATCTCGATGGGCGCGTCCTCGGCGCGGGCCGGCGCTTTGACGCGCCGGATGGCCGCGCGGATGCGCGCGATCAGCTCCCGTGTGCTGAAGGGCTTGGTCACATAATCGTCGGCGCCCAGATCGAGCGCCTCCACTTTCTCTTCTTCCTGGTCGCGCACGGTGAGCATGAGGATGGGCAGGCGGGGGGCAAAGGCGCGAATGCGGCGCAGGGTTTC
>DASWZM010000348.1:0-9545 GCA_036404455.1 Occallatibacter sp.
TCGATCAGCTCGTCGAGGCGTGGCCGGAGATCGCTGAGCGGATGGTGTGTGCTGATGCAGCGCAGGCCGGCCTGATCCATGGCGTGGCGAAACTCGGCCGCGGTGCGGTTGTAGTAGCCGGCGGCCTCGACTTCGGTATAGCCGGCCGCGCGGAGCTTGCGCAGAGTTCCGTCAAAGTCCTTGGGCAGCAGCTCGCGAACGCTGTAGAGTTGCAGCCCGATGGGCAGGCGGAGCGGTGCGGCGGCCAGACGGCGAGCGCTTGCACACGTGATGGCCACAACCGCGCCCGTGGCTTTCAGGAAAGTTCTGCGCGAATAGCTCATAAGTCAATTCTCCCTTGGAAGTCCGTGCTAATCCCTGAACCTGGTCCGTGGTCCCTAGTCCCTAGCCCCTGGTCCCTGGTCCCTATTCCCTGTCCGATCATCCCTTGATGGTCTTTGTCGCTGCGTCCCATGTGGCAATTGTGCGGTGAAAGTAAGAGTAGTTGGCCATGTGGCAGCCGATGGCGGCGTTGTTGCCGAAGACCTCGTCCTCAACGACGTGCTGCCGGGTGTTGACGGCGCGGAAGAAGTTGGTGATGTGGTCGGCGGTGTCGTCATAGCCACGAGGCACGGTGTAGCTTTCCACCTGGTTCGGAATCACGGAAGGCGGCGGCGCCGGATGGGCGGCGCGCCACTCGTCCATCCCTCGCCTTCGTTGCGCGTCCGTCATGCCGTTCCAGCCATAGCCTTCAAAATGCGGGGCCACGTCCTGGGGCGTGAAGGTGACAGAGTTGCCGGTGACCACCATTGTGCCATTGGATCCGAAAAAACTGATTCTCTCGTCTGCGTCGTTGTTGTTCTGGTTGCAGTGGACGTGAACCTGGATGCCGCCATTGGTTGAAGGGTAGTCGTAGATCGTCTCCAGGTAGTCGGGAAACTCGCGGCCGTCCTTGAAGTGGTAGAGACCGCCGCTGGAGAGGGCGCGGGTGGGCTGGGTGTTGATTCCGGTGATGACTTGAACGCCGGAGAGCATATGGACGAAGAGATCGCCGCCCAGTCCCGAGCTGTAGTCGGCGAAGAGGCGCCAGCGGAAGAAGCGGACCGGGTCAAAGGGGCGCGCGGGAGCGTCCTGGATGAAGCGGTCCCAATCGACTGTCTGGGGGCTGGCGTCAGCGGGGATGGGATAGACCCAGGCGCCGCCGGGGGAGTTGCGGTTCCACTGGGCGTCGATGGAGTGGACCTCGCCGAGGCGGCCGGACGCGTAGATCTCCCGTGCCTTGGCGTAAAGGATCGAGCTGACGCGCTGGCTTCCGGCCTGGAAGATACGGTTGCCTGCCTCGACCGCCTCGACCATTGCCAGCCCATCGGCCACAGAGTGGGACATCGGTTTTTCGCAATAGACATCCTTGCCCGCCGCAACAGCGTCCAGCGTGACGCGGCGGTGCAGATGGTCGGAGGTGGCGATCAGCACGGCGTCCACATCCTTGCGGTCAAGGAAGGCGCGGTAGTCTCGGGTGGTGGGAAAATCCCCGCCATACGCCTCTTTGGCGGCTTGGTGGCGCGTGTTGTAGAGGTCGGCTGCGCCCACGCACTCACCCGTGGGCACCTGCCGCGCGGCCCGGAGCAGGTCGCAGCCGCGAATGCCTGTACCGATCGAGACAAAGCGAATCCTGCGGCCGGTGGTGGTTTCGGCGGCCAGCGCCGCCGGCTCCAGCAGTGTTGCTTTCATGGCCGCGCCCGCCGCAACCGCGCCCGTGCCCAAACGCACAAAATCTCGCCGCGTCATCGAAAATCGACTCACTAGGGGCTCTCCCGTACGACCGCCATTCTCGCTCTCAGGCCTGCATTGTGTCCATCGGCGCGGGGAACGGGGGATTGTCTAAGGGCATGCAGAGGGATACGATACGGACCGGGATGCGGCGTGGAAGGCGCGGAGAGATGAACGAATGGATGCATAGCGGCCTGCGCAGGGCCGGAGATTTGAGAGCGGCGATTGGGTTCGGACTACTGATGGGGCTGCTGGTGCGCCCCGCCGATGCGGCGGCGTTGGCGGCCAACGCGGCGAAGCAGGAGACGAAGCCGGATTTCGGGCCCAATGTGATGGTTTTCAACCCGTCGATGCCGGCGGCGGCGATCCAGGAACAGATTGACAAGGTTTACAGCGTGCAGCAACACAATGAGTTTGGCTCGGAGCGGAATGCGCTGATGTTCCTGCCCGGCGAATACAAGGTGGACGTCCAGGTGGGCTTCTACACCGAGGCTGTGGGATTGGGAGCCTCGCCGGACAGCGTTCACATCATGGGCAATGTACACTCCGACGCCAGCCTGGGCCACAACAATGCGACGTGCACGTTCTGGCGCGCGGCGGAGGGCTTTTCGGTGACGCCGACCGGCGGGACAATGAAGTGGGCGGTTTCGCAGGCCGTTCCTTTCCGCCGAATGCATGTGCTGGGCAGCATGGTGCTGCACCAGAACGGGGGCTGGGCCAGCGGGGGTTGGATGTCGGACTCGCTGGTGGACGGCAATGTGGGCTCTGGCTCGCAGCAGCAATGGATCTCGCGCAATAGCGAATGGGGCAGCTGGACGGGCGCGAATTGGAATATGGTTTTTGTCGGCGTTGTTCATCCCCCGGCGGGTGAATGGCCAACGCCGCCCTATACGAAGGTTGCCGAGACCCCCATTGTGCGCGAGAAGCCCTTTCTGGAGGTGGATGCGGAGGGACGGTACAGCGTGCGCGTTCCCTCGCTGGTTCGCGATAGCTCGGGGATTACGTGGCGCGGCGGCTCGACGCCCGGGAAGTCGATTCCGCTCACTCGGTTTTACATCGCTCATGCAGGCGTTGACACGGTGGCGTCGATCAATGCGCAGTTGGATGCAGGGAAGGATCTGCTGCTGACGCCGGGAATCTACGATCTGACGGAAGCCATCCGCGTGCGCCGGCCCGATACGGTGGTGATGGGGCTTGGGTTCGCGACCCTGCGGCCCACCAAAGGCAATGCGGCCATGACCACTGCGGATGTAGACGGACTCATCGTCGCCGGGCTGCTGTTTGACGCGGGTCCGGACCCGTCGCCCGTTCTGCTGGAGGTGGGGCCGGAGGGTAGCAAGGCCAGTCACGCCAAAAACCCGACCTCTCTGCACGATGTTTTCTTCCGTGTGGGCGGGGCTGGAATGGGGCGCGCGAAGGTGAACCTGAGAATCAATTCGAACGACGCAATTGTGGACCACACCTGGATCTGGCGCGCGGATCACGGCTCGGGGGTGGGCTGGAACTTGAATACCAGCGCCAACGGGCTGGTGGTGAATGGGAACAACGTCAAGGTTTATGGGCTGTTTGTCGAACATCACCAGGAGTTCCAGGTGCTCTGGAACGGGAATGGCGGGCGAACTTACTTTTATCAGTCCGAGATTCCCTACGATCCGCCGGACCAGGCGAGCTACACCAGTGCGCCGCGTACAAACGGCTGGGCCTCGTACAAGGTTGCCGATCAAGTGACGACCCACGAGGCGTGGGGGCTGGGCGTCTACTCGGTGTTCCGACATCCAAACGTGGTGCTGAGCCGGGCCATCGAGGTTCCAAAGGTGCCGGGCGTGAAGTTTCACCACATGATCACGGTGGCGCTGGATAACCTGGGGGAAATCTCGAATGTGATCGACGACAAGGGCGGCCCAACGTTCACCAAGCCGCGGGTTACGCCTATGGTGACGGAGTTTCCGTAGGAGCGCTAACTCCTGCGATTCCCTTCAGGAAACGGAGCTGCTCAGGCAATCGCCGGTTGGCAAAGATCCTGAAGGTGCTGGCTGACCGTTACTGCTTCTGTGCGAAGAACTCTGACATGGAGGGCGCTGTAGCCGCATCAGCTGGAGGATTCGGCAAACTAAGTGCCTCCATCATGGTCCGTAACATGCTTTGATGCTGATAGATCGTGGTCGATGTTTGAGTATAGCCAACCAGTACATCCGGGCCCCAGAGAACCGGACTCACATGACCGCCGCCATACGCGGTATCGCTGGTCTCCGCTTCGTCGAAGTCTACGATTAGTATGCCGTCCCCGCCCTCTTCGAATGCAGAGTAACTCGACAAGAGGGTAACGACATTTGCCTGCAACCAGGAGTCCGCCTGCTGAGGCGTTCCATTGTGTGCATCGTCGTTGACATCGGGAATAATGCATGAGAATTCAGGGAGTGCGCCGTTGGCGAGGTCGATCGCAAATTGAGAAAAGGGCCGGATGACTTCATTCGCCACCTGCATGTTGCCGGCGACGTCTGACAGCATGGCAAACGGATTATGCCGAATCAGGTAGAGCCCGGTGTTTCCGCCGACGTACCCCTGGGTGATCCCTTCCGCATAAATGCGAAACGGAACACCGGCAGCGAGCATGCGCCGAGCTATATTGTCGACGTCCCAGACGGTTGTGGAGTCATCATTCGTCGTCAGCAACTGCCCTGTGGTCAACATGAAATAGTTGCCTATGGAGGGATGCGAATTAGCGTAATAGTTTGTCGGCAGAGCACCCTGGCTGATTAAGTTATTCAGATTTGGCCATACGGCTGTGTTTCCTGCTACGGTTGAATAACTTTGGTTTTCTTCCATCACCAGGACGACATGCTTGCTCTGCGGTGTTTGTAACTGAACGGTTACGGCCGCTTCACCCGACTTTGTCGTGTCCTGGGTGCTGGCAGCGGTGACCGTGACGCTGCCCGCCGTGGCTGGCGCAGTGAAAAGCCCGCTCGCATTGATGGCGCCCGCGCTGACAGCCCAGGTAACCGCGGAGCTGTAACTTCCCGTGCCTTGAACGGCTGCACTGCACTGCGATGTTCCATTGGTGTTTACGGTTGCTGGAGTGCAGGTGACGGCAACCGAAGTGATGGTGGGCGATGCAGGTGGCGGCTGGGTTCCAGTAGACCCGCATCCGCATGCCATTGCCGCAAGCAGAATCAGACAAGTTATAAGGGCGAGCGGGAGGTGATTCTTCAAGCACTTGTTCTGCGGATTGCGCGACCGGCTGTTCATGAAGACATCTCGCCCATCGATGGGTTTCCAATCCTTGCGGGTAAAAGCAATCGACCACGGGTGGCGAATCCGAATCTGTGCGAACCGGTGTCAATGGTGCGCCCGGTTTCTTTGAAGTTAACGAGCCCTGTTCCCAGTTCCGGGGCGGATATTCCCCGATGGAAGGGATTTGCCGCGTACTTCTATTGCAGTTGGATGCAGCTTTAGGGCAATCGGTAATCGCACCGGGCGCGTCGCCTGAGGGAATCATGGGAGAATGGAGGGGTAAACCGATATGACAAACGAGAGCATTCCAGAATCGCTGCCCACCTCCGAGAATACGCCTGAGCCCATCTCCGAACCTGTCGCAGAGATCGCGCCCGAGGCCGTTGGTGAACCGGCTCCTCCGACTGGCACAGGGTCCGTCGCAGCCAAGGATGTGCCTAAGGCTGCCCCTGCGCCCAAACCTGCACCGGCACCGGCGCCGGAGCCTGTCGCCGAGGAGCCTGCGGAGGATTTTGCCGAGCTGCTCTCGCAGTTTGAGAAGAGCCACTCGCATCAGGCAGCGGCAGGGCAAAAGCAGTTGCAGGGGACGGTTATTTCTCTCTCTTCGGACCAGGTCTTTCTGGATATCGGCTACAAGACGGAAGGGGTTCTTCCGCGCTCGGCGTTCGACCACAACGCTGACGGGGTGAAGGTTGGCGATAGCCTTCCGGTCTCCGTGACGGGGCGGAATGAAGAGCATTACTACGAGCTCTCCCGGTTCAAAGTGGCGCAGCCGCGAGACTGGAGTGCGCTGGAAGCGGCCTTTCAAGAGAAACTGGCGGTGGTGGGCACGGTGACCGGCGTCGTAAAGGGCGGCCTGAACGTGGATGTGGGCGTGCGCGCCTTCATGCCCGCCAGCCGCAGCGGAACCAAGGACGCGGCGGAGATGGAAAAGCTGGTGGGGACCGAGATTACCTGCCGGATCACCAAGCTCGACGTCATCCAGGAAGACGTGGTCGTCGATCGCCGCGTCGTTCTCGAGGAGCAGGCGCGCGGTTTGCAGGAGGGCCGCTACGCCGCCATGAAGGAAGGCGACGTGGTCACGGGCAAGGTGCGCAGCCTGGTCCCCTATGGGGCATTCATCGACCTGGGCGGCATGGACGGGCTGCTGCACGTGAGCGATATTTCGCACAGCCGGGTGAACAAGCCGGAAGACGTTCTGACCGTGGGCCAGGAACTGCAGGTCAGGATTCTCAAGATCGATCAGGAAACGAAGAAGATTTCGCTGGGGCTCAAGCAACTGCAGGCGGAGCCCTGGGACAACGCGGCGGAACGCTTTGTGGTGGGCCAACGGATTACCGGGACGGTGACGCGGCTGGCCGACTTTGGCGCGTTCGTCGAGATCGAACCGGGGCTTGAGGGGCTGATTCATATTTCGGAGATGTCGTGGGGCAAGAAAGTTCGCCACCCGAGCGACATTGTGAAGCAGGGCGACCGGGTGGACGCCGTGATTCTCGGCATCAAGCCTGAGGAGCGGCGGATTTCTCTTGGCCTCAAGCACGCGCTGGACGACCCGTGGCTCGAGGTGCAGCGGAACTTCCCTGTGGGTTCGCAGATTGAAGGCCCGGTGACCAAGCTGATGAACTTCGGGGCGTTTGTGCAGTTGGCTGACGGCATCGAAGGCCTGGTCCACGTGAGCGAGATTTCGGCTGCGAAACGGATCAACCACCCGCAGGATGTTTTGCATGCCGGGCAGGTGGTGAAGGCGCAGGTTCTGGCCATCGACACGGAGAAGCGGCAGATCAAGCTGAGCATGAAGCAATTGGTTCCGACCAGCATCGACGAATACATCGCCGAACATAAGGCGGGCGATGTTGTTTCCGGCCGCGTGGTGGATTTATCGGGGTCGCACGTAGGGGTGGAATTGGGCGAAGGGATTCGCGCTGTTTGCCGCGGAGCTGCCGTTGTTGCTGCCGCCCCTGTTGCCGCAGCCGCTGTGGAGACGAAGAGCAAAGGCGCGCCGGACGTGTCGTCGCTTTCGTCGATGCTGAAGGCGCGATGGAAGGGGAATGCGCCGGCTGCATCGGCAAAGCCTGAGGCGCTGAGCGAGGGGCAGATTCGCAGCTTCAGGATCGTGAAGCTCGATGCCGAAGCCAGGAAGATCGATGTCGAGCTCGCCTGACCCGTTAGAGATACACCTCATCGATATAGCACCAGCGCCAGTCTTCGCCCCTTTCGGCGGATTGGATGAGCGGGTGTTGCGTGGCGTGGAAATGCGCACGCGCATGACGGTTCTTCGATGAGTCGCAGCAGCCGACGTGGCCGCATTCCAGACACATGCGCAGATGCACCCACTTGTCGCCGGTTTTGAGGCACTCCTCGCAACCCTTGGTCCGCGGCTTCACCTTTTTCAGGTGCTCCGCAACATGACTACATGCAGCCGCCATCCTACCCTCCGCTTATTCGAGCTACTTCTTCCTCTCCTTTTACACCACCCGGTACTGCTGCGCCAATTCGGTGAACTCCTTAACTTGTGCGGCCATCCAGGCTTCGTCGCGGCCTAACTCGGCGGCCAGTAGCCTTGCCACGGGTTCGGCCATGGCGATGGCGGCGTTGGCGTTGAGGAACAGGGCGCGTGTGTGGCGGGCGAGTGCGTCTTCGACGGTACGGGCCATCTCTTCGCGGGCGGCCCAGACTACTTCGGCGGCGATGTAGGGGAGCGCGGGATGGAGTTGCACGGCGAGCGCGGGGTCCTGGGCCAGCGTGCGGATCGATTCCGCATCGGAGCCGTAGACGGCAAGAGTGTCTTCTGGGCTGCCCGGCGCGGCGGAGTCCTCAAGATAGCCGTGAATGCGCAGGTTCTTTGTGGTGCACTCGACGTCCGGGAGTTTGCCGAGGGTGATGGCGTGGTCCACGCAGTCTTCGGCCATGTGGCGATAGGTGGTCCACTTGCCGCCGGTAATGGTGAGCAGTCCCGAGGTGTCAACATGGATGACGTGATCTCTTGAGAGCGCCGAGGTTTTGCCTTCACCTTTGACGAGCGGCCGCAGACCGGCGTAGACGGCAAGCACGTCCGCGCGGCTGGGCGGGCGGCTGAGGTAGCGGCCTGCCGTCTCCAGGATGAATTCGATCTCCTCGTCGAGCGGGCGGGGTTCCAGGCTGGGCGCGTCCACCGGCGTGTCGGTGGTGCCGGCGACGGCGTGCCCATGCCAGGGAATCACGAAGAGAACGCGGCCATCGCTGGTGCGGGGAACCATGAGCGCCGTTTCGCACTTGAGAAACGAGCGATCGAAGACCAGATGAATGCCCTGGCTGGTGACCACCAGCGGGTCGGCGGCGGGGTCGGCCATCTGGCGGATTGAGTCTGTGAAAACTCCGGTCGCGTTCACGACGATACGCGCCGGAATGGTCAGTTCCTCGCCGCTTTCATCATCGCGCGCCAGCACGCCGTTGACATAGCCGTCGGCATCGCGCTGGAGGCCGGTAACCGGACAGTAATTCAGAAGCGTCGCTCCGTGATCGGAGGCCGTCATGGCGAGGTGGATGAGCAGGCGCGCATCGTCGAACTGGCCGTCGTAGTAGACGACCCCGCCGCGCAACTCTTGAGGCTCCAGGGCCGGCAGACGTTCGAGCGTTTCTTCCTTCGAGAGCAGCTTCGAGGCGCCAAACCCATACTTGCCGGCCAGCATGTCATAGAGCTTAAGGCCGATGCCGTAAAAAGGCGCCTCCCACCAGGAGTAGTTGGGCACAACGAAGGCCAGATCGTGGACCAGGTGGGGCGCATTCTGGCGCATCAGGCCGCGCTCTTTCAGGGCCGACATGACCAGCGGAATGTTGCCCTGCTCCAGGTAGCGGACCCCGCCATGGACCAGCTTGGTGCTGCGGCTGCTGGTGCCCTTGCCAAAGTCGTGGGCCTCCAGGAGAACCACGCTGAGCCCGCGCGCGGCCGCATCCACGGCCACGCCCACACCGGTGGCGCCGCCACCGACGACGGCAATGTCCCACGGCTGCTGCCGTTCCCGGACGTTGCGCACCATCTGTTCCCTGCGCATCATTCGCTCCAGTTCTTTGCGCGTTCCACGGCACGCTGCCAGCGCGCGCGGCGCCCGGCGCGTTCGGCCGAGTCCATCTTCGGCTCAAAGCGCACATCGTTCTGCCGCCTGGCGCGCAACTCTTCAGGGTTGGCCCAAAAGCCTGTTGCCAATCCTGCCAGATAGGCAGCGCCCAAAGCTGTGGTCTCGGTCACCTGCGGCCGTACCACCGGCACACCCAGCACATCGGCCTGGAACTGCATCAGCAGATTGTTGACCGCGGCGCCGCCGTCCACGCGGAGGGCCGCCAGGGGAGTGGTCTCGCTCTGGACAGCCTCGAGCACGTCGGCCACCTGGAAGGCGATGCTTTCCAGCGCAGCGCGGGCAATGTGAGCGGGCGAGGTGTCGCGCCGCAGGCCGATGATGAGACCGCCGGCGTGTGCATCCCAGTGGGGCGCGCCGAGGCCCACAAACGCCGGCACAAAGACCACTCCGCCTGTGTCCGGCACGCTCGCAGCGAGCGCCTCTACATCCGCCGAGGTCGCAATCAATTTC
>DASWZM010000349.1:0-2172 GCA_036404455.1 Occallatibacter sp.
AGCGCATTTGCCCCGTCCGACTTGGCGTTGGCGGGGTCGTCGTGGACTTCGAGGAACAGCCCGTCGATCCCCGCCGCCACCGCCGCGCGCGCCAGTAGCGGGATGAACTCCGGCTGCCCGCAGCTGACCCCATTCGCCGCCGAAGGCTGCTGCACCGAGTGCGTCCCGTCAAACACCACCGGCGCCAGCCGCCGCATCACCGGCAGCGACCGGAAATCCACCACCAGCGTGTTGTACCCGAAGCTCGTCCCCCGCTCGGTCAGAAACACCCGCTCATTCCCCGTCGAGCGCACCTTTTCGAACGGGTGCTCCATATCCCACGGCGCCACAAACTGCCCCTTCTTGATGTTCACCGCGCGCCCCGTCTTGCCTGCGGCCACCAGCAGGTCGGTCTGCCGGCAGAGGAACGCCGGAATCTGCAGCACGTCCACCGCCTCGGCCGCAATCTCGCAATGGCTGGGCTCGTGTACGTCGGTCAGCACCGGCAACCCCGTATCCCTGGCCAGCCGCCCCAGAATCCGCACGCCCTCCACCAACCCCGGCCCGCGAAAGCTCTTCACGCTGGTCCGGTTGGCTTTGTCGTAGCTGGCCTTGAAGATGAAGGGAATGCCCAGGTCCGCCGTAATCCGCTGGATCGCGTCCGCCATCGTCCGGACGTGCGCTTCGCCCTCGATCACGCACGGCCCGGCGATCAGAAAAAGCCGGCCGCCGCCGACCTGTACCGGTCCGATTTCAAACGAGTTGCTCACGATGCCGATTCTACCCTGCCAGGCAATGCCGCCAGACACAGCCGTTGCGCATTCGCGGCAAGTCCCGCTTGCCGGCAACAAGACACGGAGGCCTCAGAGGTCTTGCGCCGATTCACGCGGCCCTCAGAGTTTCCCTCTGCGCCTTCCGCCCAGCGCAGGCCGGAAGGCGCAGAGGAGCGACTCAACCGGATTGAGAGGCGCCAACTGCTCCTCACACCAGCGTGACCTGTTCCACTCGGCTCCTTGACCACTCCCAAAGCGCCCGGTCCAGCGCGTGCAGAGAAGTCGGGCCGGGAAGATCCTCCTGCGGTTCGACGATCCCGCGCTCGGCTAACCGCTTGCAAAAGGCCACAAATTCGGCATAAAACTCGACGTTGTGCCGCGCGTGCCCCAGCGCTTCCAGGGCACGGAAATCCAACACGTTGTACCGCTCCGGCGCGATGGCGGCCAGAATCGCCGAGGCGATGGGAAGGTCGATGCCGCGCAACGAGGTCAGAGCCTCCACGGCGTCCCGCACAGAGGTCTCGGGAGACGCCGCCACCGCCAGGACTCTTATGATCTTCGCCTCGCTGTTGCCCACCAGGTAATGAACCATCCGTTCCGACTTCCAGCGAACGATCACCTCCAGGTTGACCAGCGAGTAGTCTCCGCCGCGGATCGCTGCCCCGGCTGCAAACGCTGCCCTCTCCAACTGCTGTTCGCGTTCGCCGGCCTTTTCCCAATACTGCTCCGCCAATTGCTGTAGTTCCGATTCCGCGGGTTGAAGTTCAAAGTGAGCCATGATGTCGAGTCCTCCGTACACAAAAACCAAGCCACCATAGGCCCCGCAAAAAGCCATTGTCAATATCGAATTGCACACCCCGCGGGGCGGACCCCGGAATCGAAGGCCGGGCTGCCCAAATGGGAGGTCCGACGGGCGCAGAGTTCTTGCCAAGGTCACGCGGCGAACAGCACCCTCAAAGGCTTCAAACCTGTACCGGCCGCCCGTAGCCGCAGGCCCCGCCTCTCGCCCAACCACCAGACCGGCGACCCCAAGCGTCCCGATTTCCCGTCCCACAGCCGCAAAAGAGCCGCAAAGTAGACAAAAAATGCCATTTTAAATGGTAAAATGCCATTATGTTTACCACCGTCGAGATCGACAAGGCCGGCCGCATCGTCGTCCCCAAAAAGCTCCGCGACGCCCTCCACCTCACCCCCGGCACCCGCCTCAAAATCGACCGCTCCGGCGACACGCTGACGCTGGAGCAGGATTTCCCTGAACCCAAGCTGGAGATGATCGACGGATTATGGGTGATGACCGGTGGGCCTCCAACGGATATCGATAGTCCTGAGTCGATTCGCCAGGGTTACGAGGAGCGCCACAAGAGAATCATGGAAGGCAGCGGGGTGGAGTGAGAGTTTTTCTGGATACCTCTGTGCTGGT
>DASWZM010000350.1:0-7993 GCA_036404455.1 Occallatibacter sp.
GCGATGGGGCTGCGGGGGAAAACGCCAGAAGAGAGCACCTCAGGGGCTAAAGCCCGCGCCGATTCCGCTGGGTTGAATGCCGGGGTTAACACCCCGGCCTACCAGCCCGAGCCCTTCACCGGACCCACTGACCTGAAGCTGGTGCGGATGGGAGTGGTTTGCATTTTGCTTGCGCTGGCGCCGTTTGCGGTGTGGACGGCGAGGAACTGGCGGGTGTTCCATGTGTTCGAGCCGCTGGCGCCGCGGTATGCGACCGACCCCGGCGAAGAGATTCATCCCGGCTGGCAACGATGGGTGAAAACGTGGTGCCTGGATTTCGTGTCGACCTACGACATTTACTGGAATGTACCGGGCGAGCCGTTCGATGTGAGCAAGCTGCCGGGGCGGGCGTTCGACTCCCCGGCCGAGTTTGCGGAGACGGCGGCGCTGGCTGCCGGGTACAACGACAACGGACAGGACTTTACGCCGGGCATGGATGGACGGTTTGCGCGGCTGGCCGAGGAGCGCGTGAAGGCGCACCCGCTGCGGTATTATGTGTGGCTGCCGCTCGGACGGGTGACGGATATGTGGCTCAGGCCGCGCGTCGAAAACCTGCCCATCGACCTGGACTGGTGGGTGTATGAGCATCACAACGAGGAAACGCGGTTCAGTTGGGCTTATGCTGGACTGAATGCGGCGTATCTGCTGCTGGGGCTGGCGGGGCTTTGTTTCAGGCCTCGGCTCTCCACCCCAAGGACCAAGGCCCTTCCTTGGGGACCCCGGTTCTGGGTGTGGATGGTGGCGTACATGGCGATGCGGAGCGCGCTGCTGATGACGGTGGAGGCTCCGGAGGCGCGGTACACGCTGGAGTGCTTTCCCATGCTGTTTGCGCTGGGAGGGATTGGGGTTTGGGGGATGGTGAGGAAGGTGAAGAGGGAACAGGGAACAGGGAACAGGGAACAGATGACGACTAACAGCTAATAAAGAACTGTAGTTATGGGAATGACATAAAGAGCTATAGGTAAGGTAAAGAACAATCACGAGCTGTAGCTTGAGATTGGGACAGTAAAAAGATGCAGATAGGTGGAGCTATCCCACCTTGGCGGCGAAAACAAAGACACCGCGAACGCCGGTCCTGGGCGCAGCCGTGCGGGCGGACACCCGGGCTCAGTGGGACACCCGGTGGATTACTGGTTGCGGTAGACGGTTTGGCGATCGGTTTTGAAGGTGAAGGCGTCGGCGGGGAGGGGCTGATTCAACTTGAAGTTGGAGTAGACGCAGACGCGGGAGTCGGTGGCGCTGAGGGTGAAGACCTGCTTGAGACTTACGGCGCGGCCGGGATCGACCCAGACGGTGACCTTGGGGAGATTCTTGCGGACTTCGGGGTCCTTGGGGACCAGTTCGAGTATTTCGGTTTTGACGGTGGTCTTGCCGTCGGAGATGGGCTCTGAGCCGAGGTACTTGATATCCCACCGGGCTTGAAGGTCCTTGCCGCTGGCGCCGAAGCCGAGCATGACGTAACTCTCCCATTTGCCGGCCTTGGCATACGTGGTGACCTGATCGATGCCAGGTTCAAAGAGCTTCAAGGCGCCTCCAGCATAGGTGTAGGCTTTTGCGGACGGCTTGTTGTTGTGCTGAGTGATGTGGACGCCCATGCGGAAGGCGTTCTCCTTGCGGTCGTAGTAGACGATGCCAATCTGGACATCCTTGTCGTAGACGGGGTCGGTCTCGATGGTGTCGAACTCGACGTCGGCGGAGGTGGAGTGGAAGTTGGCGGCGGCAACGTCGAGGGAGTGAAGGACGCCGTTGAGGTCGTCCTGCGTGGCGGCGAGGGCGGGGCGGGCTCGGGCGAAGATGAGGGCGAGGGACGCGGCCAGGATGAGTTTGATTCCCAGATGCATGAGTTTCCTTCTCTTGTTCGACGCCCGAATGCGCCGGAAGAAGCAACAAAAATGAGTTAGGGAGTCGCTGAAAAAGTCTCTGGTGCGAAGCCGGCATTCCGTCAGGGGCTAAGGCTTCGTTCATCTTACTGGGTTTACGTTCGGGTCAAAGCCCGTACCCTTCAAAGCATCAGCTTATTGAGAGGTTCCCTAGTGGTGGGCCCATACTTTCCAGGCCTTGTTTCCCTCGGCGTCGGTGACGGTTTCCCAATTGTCGACGAAGACGTCGTCTCCTGTGACAGGTTCGATGGCCTTGCGGAGGATCTGCTTGACGGCCCTTTCGGAGGCGCCGGCGGGAATGGTTACATCGGAGGCCTGGACGGTGACGATGAGACCGTGGCCGTCGTTGCCGACGACCTGCATGGGATGCTGAGGGCCGTTGAAGGAGGGCTTGTCGCCGTAGTTCCAGAGCCAGGGGGTCACGAAGATGAAAAGGAGGATCAGCGTGACCATGATGTCGTAGTGGAAGCTGCCGCGAGAGTAGGTCCAGTAGAAATAGCTGAGCAGGATCTGCTTGAGGGTGCGGGGTTGCGGCGGGGCCGCGGATGGGTTGAGGGATTGCATCAGGATTCCTTCACAATTCTTTCCCGGCCGCCCATGTAGGGGCGGAGGGCTTGAGGGATGAGCACGGAGCCGTCGGGCTGCTGGTAGTTTTCGAGAATTGCGAGCCAGGTTCGGCCGACGGCGAGTCCGCTGCCGTTGAGGGTGTGGACAAATTCGGGTTTCGATTTGGCGGCGGGCCGGTAGCGAATGTTGGCGCGACGCGCCTGGAAGGCATCGAAGTTGGAGCAGGAGGAGATTTCGCGGTAGAGGCCCTGGCCGGGGAGCCAGACTTCAAGGTCGTAGGTCTTGGCGGAAGAAAAGCCGGTGTCGCCGGCGCAGAGCAGGACGCGGCGGTAGGGAAGGTCGAGGGCTTCAAGGATTTCTTCGGCGTCGCGGGTGAGGCGCTCGTGCTCGCGATCGGAGTCCTCGGGGCGGGTGAATTTGACGAGCTCGACCTTTTGGAACTGGTGCTGGCGGATGATGCCGCGCGTGTCCTTGCCGGCTGCTCCGGCTTCGGCGCGGAAGCAGGGGGTGTAGGCGGTAAGGCAGATCGGCAGCCTCGCCTCGTCGAGGATTTCGTCGCGGTAGAGGTTGGTAACAGGGACTTCGGCGGTGGGAATGAGCCAGTGGTCGTTAAAACTCGCGAGGGACGCAGCTTCGTTTGGGAATCCTTCTTTAACAGTGTCAAAAACCGGGTCACCTTCCGTTAAAGCATCCGCGCACCGGAAAAGGTCTTCAGCAAATTTGGGGAGCTGTCCCGTGCCGAATAAGCTCTTCGAGTTGACCATGAATGGAGGCAGCACTTCGGTGTAGCCGTGTTCGCTGGTGTGCAGGTCGAGCATGAAGTTGATTAGCGCCCGCTCCAGGCGCGCACCGGCTCCCATGTAGACGGCGAATCGCGCGCCGGAGAGCTTGGCGGCGCGTTCGAGGTCAAGAATGCCCAGCGCCTCGCCCAGCTCCCAATGCGGCTTGGGCTCGAAATCCATCAAGGGAGGTCTACGCCAGGCTTTTACCGAAAGGCTGTCTTCTTCAGACATGCCTGGCCCCCAGGTCCTTACCGTGATGTTGTCATCTTCGGATGTGCCTGGCGGGACCCCTTTAGCTCTAGAGGGAATATCCGGGTCCGGGGAAGGGGTCCAGTCCTGAGTAAGGTTGGGAATGCCGGCGAGCAATTGGCGCAGTTGGTCGTCGAGCGTGGCGGCGGCAGAAATCAGCACATCTTGCGTAGCTTTGAGGCCGCGCGTCTCGTCCATCAGGGCGGTCGCGTCTTGACCGGCTTTTTTGAGCGCACCGACCTGCTGGCTCAGTTCGTTGCACCGCGCCTTGAGCCGCTCGGCGGTGGTGATCGCCTCGCGCCGGTTCAGATCGAGGGCGCGAAAATCCCCCAGCAACGCAGCCGGGTCGGCCCCGCGCGCGCGCAATTTCTCTTCAACAAGTTCCAGGTTGCCGCGGACAAATCCCAGGTCATGCATCGCTCTTCCAGTTTACCCGACCCAACGGAGGGAGCGGGAGCTTCACAGGCTGCGGAAAAACCCGCTCAAGCAGCGAATCGCAAGGGATCTGCAACAGGGCACGACCGGGGTACCGGGGAACCTTCTGGGTCGGGGTCGCGTGCCGCAATGCCGCAAGACCAGCGCGGGCTTTAGTCCCTGAGGGATGCTTTTCGGGACCTCAAATCGGCGCGGCGTCTTCCAGGATCTCGAACAGCTCATCATGGCCATCAAAGACTACATCGACGGCCAGAATCAGAATCCAAAGCCCTTCATCTGGACAGCAAAAGCAAACGACATCCTTGAAAAAGTGACTCGCGCTCAGACAGCACTCAATAAAAGACGATCTGCGTGAGACACTACACTAGAGTCTTTATGCCGATTCATAGGAGGATTGATGAGAGGGCTATGGGTGGCCGCGTCATTTGCTTTCTTGACTGCGAGCTTTTCTGGCGGACAGCAAACAAGTCCTTCCGTCCCCTCTCAGCTAGCGGATGCGCAGCCGGCCCCCGTGAAGGTTTATGCCGTTGGTCCGGGAGTGACGACACCGGCGCTTCTTCCGCTCCACCTGCCACCATTCCCCGCCGAAAAGTGCAAGAAGAAGATTGATGGCGAGGTCGAACTGTCTGTCATCGTGGATGCGGATGGCCGACCACGCAACCTCGGTTTTCTTCACCCGCTCAGTAATGATCTGGACAAGTTTGCGCTCCAGATTGTCGCTGCGGATCGATTCAATCCGGGAACCCGCGACGGCACGCCGGTCGCAGTCGGGCAGTCCGTGGAAGTGAGCATGCAGGCCTGCCTTGAACAAACGAAGGACGACGCGGGCAAGAAGGCCTTTCGGTTACGGCTGAGGTCCGAACCTGTGCAGGCGCTTGCGGCCCTCCCACACATACCGGAGGAAGCCGTCCTTGCACCGGTAGACGCCTCCTGGAAGGATTCAGACGATGGCGCTCTACGCCTGAATCGCGTCGGAGGCGGAGTGAGCGCGCCCGTCCCTCTCAACTCTGTCCAAGCGGAGTTCACCGATGCGGCGCGAAGGGCAAAATACCAGGGGGTGTGTTTGGTTTCGACGATTGTTGATAGAAACGGCATGCCTCAGGACGTTCGCGTGGTGCGAAAACTGGACTACGGCCTGGACCAGAGTGCCTTGGACGCTGTAAGAAGGTATCGATTCAAGCCCGCCATGAGAAATGGTGAGCCTGTTCCGACGATGGTCACCATCGAAGTGAACTTCCGGCTCTACTAACGCCAGGCCTTGATCAGTGACGCACAGCGCAGAGAGAAGTCCGCAAGAGTTGCGGCATCTAGAGCGTGTTTCATAAATGCCGCCTCACGACATCCTGCCCATTGGAACCAGCCCTTCTTCCGCAGCCTGTTCAGGCCCCTGAATGCGGAGCGCAATTAAGAAGGGGCTTCAGCCCCGGACCCTCTTGCCGCCCCGGCGTCCTCTGGTCTGTCGTAATCGCCCCCTTTTTCCTCTACCGGCGAAACTTTGCAGAGAATTACCCCCAATCGGCGCAAAATCATTACAGAGTGGATTTCCGGCCGAGCGCCTCTCGAATCGCGCCCATAACCCATTCAGAATCAAGGTTCTGCAATTAACCCCTGCAGGATCAGCTATCTGCCCGGCAATCGCGCCGCAAATCGCTGAAAATGAACCGCTTCTTTACAGAATATGTCTAGTATGGGGGGTAAATGTCTCCAGAATGTCGTCATATCATGCCCAACGGGGCCAAGTGCCACTCGCCTGCCCTCCGCGGCATGGCCTATTGCTACTTCCATGTCCCTGGGCGCCGCCCCGCACAAGGCCAAAGCCGGGCTTGTAAAAACCCGCTCAAGCTCCCTCCCCTGACAGATCGCGGCGCCATCCAGATCGCGCTCGGCCAGATCCTCAGCGCCATCGGCTCCTCCAAACTCAGTCAGCGCAGCGCCGGACAGCTCCTCTATGGCCTCCAGATCGCGTCGCACAATGTCCAGCGCGCCGCCAAGGCCGCCTCAATCGCAGAAAAGGAAAAACGCAAGGCAAAACTCCAACGGAAATGGGCTAAAGAACCTGTCCTGCTCCTTCCTTCGATTCCTGTTGTCCCGCATCGATCTGATCTTGCCAGCCGGGCAGCCGCTGGTCGCCGGTGATGAGGCGGGCGCCGCGGGTGAAGGTGAAGTAGGTCCAGATCCAGGCGGCGAAGACGGAGAGGCGGTTGCGGAAGCCGATGAGGAAGAAGATGTGGACGGTGAGCCAGGTGATCCAGGCGGGAAAGCCGCTCATGTGGGCTTTGAAGGGCCATTCGACCTTGGCCACCGCGTCCATGCGGCCGATGGTGGCCATGTCGCCTTTGTCGAAGTAGCGGAAGGGCGGGCGCGGCGCTCCCTTCAAGTCGGCGGCGATGATTCTGCCGACGTGGTCGCCCATCTGCATGGCGGGCTGGGCGACGCCGGGAACCTGGTGGCCGTCCTGCTCCAGGTGGGCCAGGTCGCCGAGGACAAAGACGTTGGGAAGGCCGGGGGGATTGAGGCGGTCGTCGACGAGGACTGAGCCGCGGCGGTCGAGCGGCGCGCCGAGGAGCTTGCCCAGGGGCGAAGCCTGGACGCCGGCGGCCCAGAGAGTGACGGCGGCTTCGATGCGCTGGGGGCCGCTGTCGCTTTTGGCTTCCACCCAGCCGGGGCCGAGGTTGGTCACCTGAGTTTGGGTGTGGACTTCGACGCCGAGGCGGATAAGGGCGGCTTCAGCCTTGGCGGAAAGGTCGGGAGGGTAGACGCCGAGGACGTGCGGAGAGCCCTCGAGGAGCAGGACGCGGGACTTGGCGGGGTCGATGTGGCGGAAGTCGCGGCGCATGAAGAGCTGGGCGATGTCGCTGATGGCGCCGGCCAGCTCCACGCCGGTGGGCCCGGCGCCGATGACGACGAAGTTGAGCGGCGGGTGCCAGCCGTGCTCGACCATTTGCCGCTCGGCCAGTTCAAAGGCGAGGAGGACGCGGCGGCGGATTTCGAGAGCGTCTTCGATGGTCTTGAGGCCGGGGGCGAGTGGGGCCCATTCAGGATGGGCAAAGTAAGAGTGGGTGACGCCGGTGGCGAGGACGAGATAGTCGTAGGGAAGCCGGGCGCCGGAGGCGAGGGCGATGTGGCGGGCGGCTGGGTCGATGGCGACCACTTCGTCCATGAGAACCTGGGTGTTGGGGTGGTTGCGCAGGATGGTGCGGATGGGCTGGGCGATGTCTGCCGGGGAGAGGACGGCGAGGGCGACCTGGTAAAGGAGCGGCTGAAAGGTGTGGTGGTTGCGGCGATCGACGAGGGTGACGTCGACGGGAAGGCGGGCCAGGCCGTTCGCGGCGTGGATGCCGGCAAAGCCTCCACCGACGATGATTACGCGGGGGCGGTAGGGTTGGTCGATTGGTTGGGTGAGTTCGGCCAAGAATCTTTTTTCCTCTGTAATAGAGATGCGGGATGGGGCGACTGGTGGCAGGAGGGTGGGGATGGTGGTTTTTCGGGTGACTCCGTGGCGGCGGACGAGACCTGGGATTTGCGGTTTCCCACCCTTGCCGCAAAAACAAAGACGCGGTACCCGACCCATAGGGTTCCCCGGCACCCAGGTGGGGCACCCGGCCGGATCGATAACCTCAGCCGGCGGTGATGGTCTCCAACCCATGCCCGTGCGGGCCCAACTCCCGTTGCCGCAGCAGGAAGGCGAAGAGCACTCCCAGCAGGCCCAGGATGGCGAAGATCCACATGCCCAGATGGTAGCCGGCGGGATCGGCGGCGCTGGCGTGGCTATATTCGTTGGCTCCGCCGATGAGGATATTGAAGCCGAAACCTAGCGTTGTTCCAAGCCCTCTTCGATTCGGGGAAGGCTCTTCTGCTGTTTTTTTGCTTGCTCCAGAGTGTTGCCATGCCGCCGATCCGACCGCAGCAATAGCAAGGCGAAGATGAGCCCCACCAAGCCGAGACCCGCGAACATGATCTGGGTTGCGGTATAAGTTCCGGTGACGTCGCGGAGCTTGCCATTCAGGAAGGGGAACAGCCCGAGGCCCAAATTCTGGATGG
>DASWZM010000351.1:0-5551 GCA_036404455.1 Occallatibacter sp.
CTCGGCGACCAAGTTTCTGGGCGGGCACGGGACGGCGATCGGTGGGGTGATCGTGGATGCGGGCAAGTTCGACTGGGCGGCCTCGGGGCGCTTCAAGAATCTCACCGAGCCGGACCCATCGTACAACAGCATCTCCTTCACAGAGGCATTCGGACCGCTGGCGTTCATTCTGAAGGCGCGCGTGCAGGGGTTGCGCGACACAGGGGCGGCGCTTTCGCCGTTCAATGCGTTTCTGTTGCTGCAGGGCATCGAGACGCTGCACCTGAGGCTGGAGCGCCACTCAGAGAATGCGCTGGCCGTTGCGCGGCACCTGGAGCAGCATCCGGGCGTGGAGTGGGTCAACTATCCGGGCCTGGAATCCAGCGCATATTACCAGCGGGCACTGAAGTATCTACCCACCGGACGAGGCGCGCTGGTTACTTTCGGCATTAAGGGAGGCTACGAGGCAGGGAAGAAGCTGATCGATGGGCTGGAGCTGTTCTCGCTGCTGGCCAACATCGGCGACGCCAAGTCACTGGTAATTCACCCGGCTTCGACGACGCATTCACAGCTTTCTGCCGAAGAACAGGCGGCGACCGGCGTGACTCCGGAAATGGTGCGGCTTTCGGTGGGGATCGAGGACATTCGCGACATCCTTGCCGATCTGGACCAGGCTATCGAGGCGGCGAATGGGCATACATTTGAAGGCGTGACGGCAACCGTGGATCTAGCCGCACAATGAGCATCATGACCGAAGCCCGATTATCCGCCAGCGCCGGGCCTGCCGGAACCGAGGTTCCGAGCGCAGGAACGCAAACTCCGGCGCCCACCTACGAAGGCGACTTTGTGCTCGACGAGCACCTGTTGCTGGAGTGCGGGCGCACGTTGGCGGGCCCTACGCTGCACTATGCGGTGTACGGGCGGCTGAATGCGGCTCGCGACAACGCGGTGTTGGTGTGCCATGCTCTTTCAGGATCGGCGCAGGTGGGGGCGTGGTGGCCGGAGATCCTCGCGCCGGGTGGGCTGTTGAGGCTGGAAAACGATTGCGTGATCTGCGTCAATATGCTGGGCTCCTGTTACGGCTCGACGGGGCCCGGCTCGGTGGATCCCGAGACGGGAGAGGTATACGGGCCGGACTTCCCGCTAGTTTCGATCCGGGACAATGTGCGGGCGCAGGGGCGGCTGCTGGATTCGTTGGGCCTCCGCAGGCTGAGGCTGGCTCTGGGCGGCTCGATCGGCGGCATGCAGGCCCTGGAGTGGGCCATCGTGCATCCGGAGCGGGTGGAGCGGGCGGTGATTATTGCCGTGGCGCCACTGTCGGCGATGGGGCTTGCGCTCAGTCATCTGCAGCGGCAGGCCATCCAGCAGGACCCGGACTGGGCAGGCGGGCACTACCTACCGCAGCGGCCTCCGCGGCGGGGGCTGGCGCTGGCCCGGCAAATCGCCATGCTGAGCTACAAGAGTGCGGGACTGTTCGACGAGCGGTTTGGGCGGAATCCAAATCGCAACGGAGAGGATCCATGGGGGTTGGACAACCAGGGCGGCGGCCTGGTTGGCGGGCGATTCGACATCGCCGGCTACCTGGATAACCAGGGACAGCGATTTATTGACCGCTTCGACGCCAATGCGTATCTGGCCATCCTGCGCACCATGGACACCTGGGATCCCCAGCGCGGTTCATCCTCGCCGACGGAGACCTTCAGCCGGATCCGCGCCCGGTTGAGCTTTGTGGGCATCAGCTCGGATTGGCTGTTTCCGCCCGAGGCGGTGCGCCACTTTGCCTATACCATTCGCGCAGCCGGAGTCCAGGCCGACTACCGGGAGATGAGCAGTGCTCATGGCCATGACGCCTTTCTGGCCGAACAGGCAGAACTGGTGCGGCTGCTCCGGTAGAGTGCGGGCTGGACTGCTGAAACGCCCAGGAACAGTTTTCCCAGAACCGGTGTCTAAGCCGGTAAGCGGCAAAAGTGCGGTCAAACCGGCGGGAGTGGACCGCGCAAGGCCAGGGTGGCGGCTATTGCACCGGATTGAGGCACAATGCCGCTAAATGAGCCTTTTGGGCGGGGCGCGGAACGGCAGCGAGGGGCTGTCCGGCACGGGTTGCCAGGGCGATTCTTTTTTTTCCGCACGAGTTTGCTTGTCAGGGAGGGCAGGCCTTTCTATAATCCTCGCAACACCGTAGCGGAAGCCGTGGTATCGTTTACCGGTGGCCCAGGTATTCGACCGCCGAACAAATCTTGTTGCACTGTCCGCGAGGGAGTGGTTGAATATTAATCTCCATTTCTGCAATTCCCAGGAGCACTGAATGAAGAAGCTAGTCTTTGCGTCTGTGATGGCATTGGCGAGCATTAGCCTCGTTACCGCGCCCACGCTGCGAGCCCAGGATTCGATTACAATCAAGGACCCGGCTGAGTTCAACGCCTATCAAATGGCCTCCACACAGAGCGATCCAAAGGCCAAGGCCTCGGCCCTGGAGAGCTTTTTACAGACTTATCCGCAGAGCGTCGTCAAGAAGGCAGTTCTCGACCTGCTGGTGGATACATACCAGGGGCTGGGTGACGCCGACCATGCGTTGAGCGCGGCTACCCGGCTGTTGCAGGTGGACCCCACCAACATGAAGGCCATCTTTCTGTCGGTGGTGGTCAAGAAGAGCCAGTGCCTCAAGACCAGCGATGCGCAGACCTGCGACGATGCCGCGGCGCTGGCGCAGAAGGGGCTCACGGGTGCCAAGCCTGCCGGTACCTCCGACGTCGATTGGAAGAAGCAGACCGGCGCGACTTATCCGATCTTTCACTCGGCCATCGCCCTGGATAACGCACTCTCGAAGAAGGACTTCAAGGCGGCCGTTTCCGAGTACCGTACCGAGCTGATGCTCTTTCCGCCGGATCAGACCACCAACGGACCTGGATTGGTGGATACCCTTAACCTGGCCGAAGCGTACGTCAAAGTGACCCCTCCGGACGCGGTGAACGCTGTGTGGTTCTATGCACGGGCCTTCGATTATGCGCCTGCCAACTTCAAGCCCCAGATCGAGAAGAAGCTCGACTATTGGTACAACAAGTACCACGGCGCCATGGATGGGCTGGACGACATCAAGGCGCAGGCGATGGCAACGGAGTTTCCGCCGGGAACCCTGGTCATCAAGGCGGCTGATACCCCTGCCGAGAAAATCCACAAGATTTTGGCGACTACTCCGGACCTCAACACCCTGGCCCTGGCCGACAAGGAGCTTGTTCTGGCGTTCGGCTCAAAGGAGGACGCCGACAAGCTGTGGGCGCTGTTGAAGGATAAACCGACCCCGGTTCCGGGAATCGTAATCGAAGCCACGGCCTCGGTTATCAAGGTGGCCGTGACTCCGGACGCCAAGGTAGCCAAGGTCGCCGACTTCGTCGTGAACCTGAAGACGCCGCTGGCGGACAAGGACATTCCGGCTGTGGGATTCGAATTCGGGCTCCAGTCCAAGGGGCAAGCGGAGTTGGACGGTACGTACGACAGCTACACGCAGATTCTAGTTGGAGGCGCCGTGGCGCCGGTCGCTCCTCCGGTTCCAGTTGCGGCCGCCCCGGCGCCGGCTGCTCCTGCGGCTCCAGTTGCGGCCGCCCCGGCACCGGCTGCACCTGCGGCTCCAGTTGCGACCGCGGCAGCGCCGGGCGCCCCTCCGGCTCCAACTGCGGCCGCGGCAGCGCCGGTCGCTCCTGCGGTTCCACCTGCGGCTGCGGCGCCGGCCGCTCCGGTTCCAGTTGCAGCCGCTCCTCCGGTTCCAGCTGCGCCGGCGCAGGTGCAGGGCGCACTGATTGTGCTACGCGACGGATTCATTCAGGCAGAGAAGAAGAAGGCTGTCCCGGTGCACAAGCCGGCGGCAGGACACAAGGCCACGCATTGATCATGCGATCAATGTTTTGATTCATAGAGCGCGCCGGATCCCGCGAGGATACGGCGCGCAACGCACCGCTCCTGGGAACATGGGGGAATCATGAAGGGCAGCCTGCATCCGGCCGCCCTTTTTGCATGCACGAAATCCTTTTCGCTGACCTCCGTTCCAGCCGTTGATGGTACTCTATGGGCAGCATGGAACGACTGAGAAACCTGTTCATCGTACTGGCCGTGGCCTTCCTCGCCACTCAATGCGTTCCCCTGGATGCCCAGACGGTTCGGGAGATACCCGCGAGCGGCCCTCCAAAGGAACGGGCGGTCCCGGAAGACCGGCGCCCCATGCCGTTTCCCCCGGATACCGAGACTGCCGGCCAAGCGCTTTCAATCGAGTTCAGGACCGTTGAGCAAATGACGGAGAAGGATCGCGAACTGGCGGCGAATGCGGAGAGTTCGATTGGCGAGCATGCGGGGCGTATGGACCTGGAGTTCAACGAGGGCAAATGGAGTTACCAGCAGGTGGTTTGCCCGGCGCTGCCGAACCACATCTTTCTCAGATTCCTGCGGAACAACGGGACGGGCGACGTGAGCGTGTTTACGGCCTCGATTCCACGCGGCGACGAAGGCCGGGTGCGGATCATCCCGATTCAACTACGGGGCTATTCGCTTTTTTCGCCCGCGCCGATCAATGCACTGACCATCTCGGCCTTCAATCACATCCGGGTTGAAGAACACCCCGACAAAGCTCCCGACTGGTTTGGTACCGGCCTGTGCTACGCAGCCCTGGCGGGAGGGCGCCCGCAGGCGTCGCTTTCGACCGAGATCGCCGAGGGTCAGAAGTACGCTACGGCTCTGACGGCAATTCTGGAGATTCCGAACCGTGGCGGCGCCGTCATCTCGTTTGCGGATGTGTCGGCCGCTCCGCATCCCATGAAGTGGACGATGACCTTCGACGGCAAGGGAAGATTGCTGAAGGCCACCCATGCTCCAGAGGCACTGATTCAGGTCAAGGTGGTGCCTCCGGGTCCGGTCGATAAGCCAGCCCAGCTCCAGCAGGAGACGGCTCCCACTGAGGTTGTCTCGCCTGCTCCGCCGGGGCGGCAGCGGTAACGGCCGATCCGGCAACCCGCTGCCAACGCTCTCGGCGGGCGATGGGGAGAAGCAAAGGCAGAATCCGGTTCCGCAGGCCGATTTATTGCTGCTGACGGGCGTTACGAATCCACGGAGCGATCTCGAAGCGATGCTTTATCCTATCCCGCTGTGGAATGCGAAGAACCAGGCGGTTCATCCGATCCCGCTGGCGGATTCGGGCAAGCTGACTGTGTATCCAATGGCGCAGACCGATCCGGAAAAACAGCCAAACTCCAGCCGGTAAAGCGGTTCCACAATTGCTGTACCCCGGAACCACTGCTCTCAAGAGGCTTTTTCCGTAAGAAAGAGCCATGTTTCGCGGCGCCGCAAAGGGCAAGTGAATTGTGGAACCGCTCTGGAATTCGCCGAAGCAAGTCAAGGTCATTCGCCCAGCATGATGTGCTGAATGGCAGAGGCGCGCCCGGTGAGGGGATCGCAGGCGACCAGGACAGCGCACATCCTGGGGTTTCCCTTGGCGGCTTCGAACTTGCCGGGCATGCCGGTGAGAAACTTGTGCAGCACGAGGTCCGTTTGGACGCCGATGATGCTGTCGTAGGGGCCGCTCATGCCC
>DASWZM010000352.1:0-4550 GCA_036404455.1 Occallatibacter sp.
ACTTGGGACTACAGCGTGTCGATGCCGGATACCGTGCCGGCCGCCTCCAACACCGCCGCGGGCGTAACCACGATCACTTACAACTTCGGCGCCAGCGGCGCCACGCTGGCTACGGTCGATTCGGGAACGAACCTGACCATTACCGCACCCGCCACGCTCGGTGGCACGGCAACCACCGCGCTGCCGGCGTTCACTGGTTCGCCGGAGTCATTGACAGACTATGTGACTGATCTGAACACTGCGTTGGGCGCGGCCGGCATCACCGTTGGCGCCGGCGGCGTCACCGTCACCTCCAATGCCGCCGGCCAGTTGAGCATCGCCGGCACAGGTATCTCGACCTCCGGTAGCGTGATCCAGGATCCGGTGGCTTCGGCCAACGCAACCGGGACGCTGACCTTCAATTCGAGTGGCAATCTGGTCAACCCGGCCACCAACGTGGCCGGCATCAGTTTTGCCGGCCTCGCGGACGGGGCGGCGACGATGAACCTCACCTTCGGTCTTTTCGGCGCCAACGGCACGGGGAATATCAGCCAGACCGCGGCCGCCTCTTCGACCTCGGCAACCAGCCAGAACGGATATGCGAGCGGCCAGTATGACAGTTTCTCGATCAATTCGAGCGGCGTGATCTCAACGACTTATTCGAACGGCCAGACCCAGAACGTGGGACAATTGGCAATCGCCACGGTTAGCAATGAGCAGGGTCTGGTTGACGTGGGGTCTACGGAGTATCAGGCCACCACTGCCTCCGGCAATGCCGCGGTGGGGGTGGCCGGTACCGGCGGGAGAGGGACCATCGAAGGGAGTTCTCTGGAAGCCTCGAACGTCAACATCTCCGCCGAATTCTCCGACCTGATTGTCGCCCAGCGCGCCTTTGAGGCCAACTCCAAGGCGGTCACCACCTTTGACACCGTGACCCAGGAAACCATCAACATGATCCACTAAGCCTGGCCAACCCGGCTTGACCGGCCACAGAATCACAAATGCCCTGCCTCGCGCGCGGAACATGCGGTGCGGGCGGGGCATTTGCGTTTGCGGCAAAGAGACCGGCCCGCGTTGCGTCCTTGCGCCGTGTACTCGGCGCTGAGTGGGCTGGTCACGCTGGTACTGGTCACCGCGGGCCAGACCTTCGCGGAGGCGCCGAAGACACAGACCATCGCCGTGGCCCTGGGCCTGGTGCCGCTGCTTGCCCAGTGGGTCTCCAGCATTGCCGATACGGTGGCGCGCAAGGGCGGCAGCTCGCTGGCCGAGGTTCTGCCACGCACGGGCACGCAACTGGCTCTGGGCGAATTGCTGGCGCTGGGGCAGGGAGGATTGCTCACCTCCATGCTGTGGGCAGCGGTGCTGGCGCTGGTCATCGACCGCTGGTTTGCCGCGCTGCGGGGTGGTTGGCCACGGCGGCGGTACTGGCGGCTTTTGGGGTGATTCACGCCTACAGCCTGACCTCGGCTGGAATGGAGGGCCGCATCGGATGGGGCGTCGCGCCGGAGTTTGCATTGTCCTACGCGGGAGGAGCGCTCTTTCTGCTGCTGTGCGGCTGGTATGAGCGTTTTCAGCGGCTCGGCTGATCGCCTTTATGGTCCGCAAATGGGAGTTTTCTTCAACTCGTCGAGGAGCGGCTGGGTTTGAAAGAACCGTTCGGAGGGATTGCCCCTGGCCGGTTTGGCATAGCCGATGCGCAGGCCTGGAAGGGAATTGAGATATTGCAGGAACGATCGGGCGGACTCCATGTTGGGGCTGCAGGATCCCGGTTTGCGATTGGGCTTATCGATGCGAATACAGTCGCCAACTATCTGGTGTTCACCTCGATAAACAGTCCCTTGCCCTGGGCCAGCGTGGTTCCTTTGGAGTTGAGGATCCTGGCTTCAGACCAGTGCTTCCGGCCTTCGTTGTGGGTCACGCGGCCCTCGAGACGAAGGTGCGCACCGGAGGGAACGGGCCGCAGGTAGTCGACCTCCATGTGGCGGGTCATGGCGCTCAGCCCGCGAGCGCGGACAGACTTGCTCATGATCTCGTCCAGCAGCGTGGCGATGATGCCGCCGTGCAGATAGCCGGGATGGCCTTCAAAGGTATCCGGGACCACAGCAAGGCAGACCACTGACCCGTCCGCGGCGAGCAGGAATTCGAGGTGCAGCCCGGCGGGATTGGCCTGGCCGCAGCCGAAGCAGCGGTTACGGGCCGCGTGAGCCATTGGGGTAAGATTCTCGACAACTTTGTTCATCTGGGCCTCGCTAGATTGCCCCGGCAAGCACGTCTCGGTATGTTTCCCGGTCCACGTTGCCGCCGGTCAGAACGATGCCGATGCGCTTGCCTGAGTGAAGCTGTTTTTCCTTGAGAGCGCCGGCCAGCCCCGCGGCTCCGGCGCCCTCGGCCACGTTGTGCGTGTCTTCGTAAAGGGCGCGCATGGCGTGGGCGATTTCGGCGTCGGTCACCTCGACGATGCGGGCGACGTTCTGCCAG
The DNA here is from genome assembly GCA_036404455.1 of Occallatibacter sp. Taxonomy (GTDB): domain Bacteria; phylum Acidobacteriota; class Terriglobia; order Terriglobales; family Acidobacteriaceae; genus Telmatobacter. The sequence goes on from DASWZM010000352.1 coordinate 2,458, forward strand.
ATGATCTCCATCGCCTGCGCGTTGGGTGTGCGGCAGGCCAGGCCGTCGGCGATGGCGGTGCGGGACGGAGCCTCGACGATCTGTCGCTGCTTAAAGCTGAGCGCATAGGAAGGGGACTCGGCGGCCACCACGCCAACAATCTCCGTCTTGAGTTCCAGTGCATTGCGCACCGCCGAGACGCCGCAGATGGACGAGCCGAGGCCGATGGGTACGTAGACCGTATCGAGGGGCGGTGCTGCCTCAAAAAGCTCCAGCGCGTAGGTGGCTGTGCCCATCACCAGCCGCTCGTGGAAGGAGTCGACCATGGCGAAGCCGAGGTCCTGGGCAAGGCTGCGGGCAAACTCCAGCGACTCCTGAAAGTCGTGGCCGTATTCGACCAATTCGACCCCCTGGGCCAGCATGGCGCGATTTTTCCCGTTGCTGTTGCCGTGGGGAACGACGATGACGGCCCGCAGACCCAGCAGGTGCGCGGCCATGCCTACGCCCTGGCCGTGATTGCCGCGGGTGGCCGCCACCACGCCCGCCAGTTCAGGCTGTGTCTGCTTCAGCCAATCGGCGTAGACCAACGCGCCGCGCAGCTTGAAGGCGCCAGCCGGGGTGTGGTTTTCATGCTTGATCCAGGCCTCGGCTCCGAGCCGCTCGTTGATCAGCGGCCAACTGTATTGCGGCGTGGGAGGCATGTAGCGATACACCACGGTTTGGGCACCGCGAATCTCAGCTAAAGAGGGAAGTGGCATGGATCAAGCATACTTGTTCCACGGCGGATAAAGGATGTCGAAGGAGCGGACTTTAAGCGAGGAAAGCTCAGTGCACTTGACCTTGTTGCCGCGTCCGCTCAGACTGGTGAAGCGAACGCCCGGCGCCGGAATCGGCCGGCAAGGGCACTCTAAACAGAAACTTCCCGGAGGATTTTCCCCATGTCATCGGTCAATCGCAGAACCGCGATGTTGCAAATGGGCGCTCTAGCCAGCGCCGCGCTTCTTACCGAAACCCTCAGCGCGGAGGGGTGGCCGACCGGCCAGACCCCAGCCGCACCCCCGGCCGCGCCGCCGACCGGGCCGTTCACGCTTCCGCCGCTGCCCTACGCCTACGATGCGCTGGAGCCAAGCTTCGACGCCGAGACCATGCACCTGCACCACGACAAGCATCACCAGGCTTATGTGAACAATCTGAACATCGCCGTGGCCGCGCATCCCGAGCTGGCAGGGAAGACCCTGGATGAACTGGTCGCCAATCTGAGCACCTGGCCCGAATCTGCCCGCACCGCCGTGCGAAACCAGGGTGGTGGGCACGCCAACCACTCCTTCTGGTGGCCGACGCTGGGCAAGGGCGGGGCAGCGCCCACCGGCGAGCTGGCCAAGGCCATCGACGCCAAGTTCGGTTCGTTGGCCACCTTCCAGGACAAGCTGACCGCGGCCTCCATGAGCGTCTTTGGCAGCGGCTGGGCCTGGCTGGTCAAGTTGCCGGACGGCACGGTGGCCATTGAGACCACGCCCAACCAGGACAGCCCGTTGACAGTGGGCCACAAGCCGGTGATCGGCGTGGACGTGTGGGAACACGCATACTACCTGAAGTACCAGAACAGACGGGCCGACTACGTGAAGGCATTTTTCCCGGTGCTCAACTGGGATTATGTGAGCGGGCAGTTCGCCCGGAAGGCGTAGCTGGAGTGTGGTCCAAATGGTCCGGCAGATAGGCGGCTGGGCGTTTGTCTTGATAGAGTTGGCAGCCAGCCTTGGCTTTGGTCTGGCCGGCTGCCGCTCGGCGCCGGCGCTTACGCAGCAAGAGGCGGCAGGGAAGCACCTCTACCAGGTTCGCTGCGCCCACTGCCACGAGGACAACGATCTGGCTCTGAAGAAGGTCCCGCCGGACCTGCACGGCGTTTTTGACCGCAAGACCCTCCCCAGCGGCATTCCTGCCACGGATGCGGCGGTGCGGCAGAATGTTCTTAGAACCTGTATAAAAACTACGCATATCGTCGCAGCAGCAGATGCGCGAAGGCAATGAGGATCATGGTATGGTTTCTGCGGTGGTATGGAGTAGCTCATAATCCTTGGACAGGCGGCGTGACCAATTCAACCACGCCAAGGTCC
>DASWZM010000353.1:0-9161 GCA_036404455.1 Occallatibacter sp.
CGCTGATGGGGGAGTTTGCGGGGCTGGGCTACTATGCCGAAATTCCGGGCGTGATCTTCGATGTGCAGCGGACAGGGCCGTCGACGGGGCTGCCAACCCGGACTTCGCAGGCGGATCTGCTGAGCGTAGCGTTTCTGTCGCACGGCGACACCCAGCACGTGATTCTGCTGCCGGGGAACGTGAAGGAGTGCTTCGAGATGGGGTACTCGGCATTCGACCTGGCGGAGCGGATCCAGACGCCGGTGTTTGTGCTGAGCGACCTGGACCTGGGGATGAACAACTGGATGTCGGAGAAATTCGAGTATCCGACGACACCGCTGGATCGCGGCAAGGTACTGACCGCGGAAGATGTGGAGCGGCTGGGCGGATTTGCGCGCTATCGCGACGTGGACGGCGATGCGATCGGCTGGAGGACGCTCCCCGGGACGCGGCATCCGAAAGCGTCTTATTTCACGCGCGGCTCGGGACACAACGATGCGGCGGTGTACACGGAGAAGCCGGACGAATACGTTGAGGTGATGGAGCGGCTTTCGCGCAAGTTCGAGAATGCGCGCAAGCTGGTTCCGGCGCCGGTGACGGTGAAGAACGGGGCGTCGAAGATCGCGTTCCTGGCCTACGGGAGCACGGATTTTGCGCAGCGCGAGAGCCTGGACCAGATCAAGAAGGAATATGGGCAGGAGGTGGATTACATGCGCATCCGGGCGTATCCGTTTGCGCACGAGATTCACGACTTTGTGGCCTCGCACGAGCGCGTTTACGTGGTGGAGCAGAACCGCGACGCACAACTGGCCAGCTTGCTGAAGCTGGATCTCCCGGCCGAGCAGGTGGTGAAGCTGCGCAGCATTCTGCACTACAACGGATTGCCGATCGACGCGCGTACGGTTACGGAAGAGTTCGCTACGAAGGAGGGCCTCTAAATGGCTACTGCAGCAGCACCGGCACCTAAAGTGAATCACATTGGCCTTCCGATACTTGAGTACCGCGGCGGCAAGAGCACGCTATGCGCAGGGTGCGGGCACAACGCGATCTCGGAGCGGATTATTCAGGCGATGTACGAGATGGGCGTGGAGCCGGAGCGGGTAATGAAGATGAGCGGGATCGGCTGCTCGTCGAAGAGCCCGGCCTACTTCATGAGCCGCGCGCACAGCTTCAACAGCGTGCATGGACGCATGCCGTCGGTTTCGACGGGGGCGATCCTGGCCAACCACACGATGACGACGCTGGGAGTCTCCGGGGACGGGGATACGGCATCGATCGGGATGGGTCAGTTCGTTCACCTGCTGCGCAGGAATTTGCCGATGATCTACATCATCGAAGACAACGGGGTTTACGGGCTGACCAAGGGCCAGTTTTCGGCAACGGCGGACCTGGGTTCGAAGCTGAAGACCGGGGTGGTGAACGATCTGCCGGCGATCGACACCTGCGCGCTGGCGATTCAACTGGGGGCGACGTTTGTGGGGCGGTCGTTCTCCGGCGACAAGAAGCAGTTGCTTTCGATGCTGAAGGCGGCGATTGCGCACAAGGGGACGGTGATGCTGGACGTGATCAGCCCGTGCGTGACGTTCAACGACCACGAGGGATCAACGAAGAGCTACAAGTTCATGCAGGACAACGACGAGCCGATCAACGAGGTGGATTTTGTGGCCAGCTTCGATGAGATCGAAGTGGACTACGGCTCGGGCGAGGTCTATGAAGTGGAGATGCACGACGGTTCGAACCTGCGCCTGCGCAAGCTGCTCGAGGACTACGACCCGACCGACAAGGCGAACGCGGTGCGCACGCTGATGGAGGCGCATGCGAAGGATGAGATTCTGACCGGGGTGTTCTATATCGATACGCAGAAGCCGACGTTCATCGACCTGCTGAACCTGGTGGATGAGCCGCTGGGGACGCTGCCGGAATCGGTGGTGCGGCCTCCGAAGTCGGCGCTGGACGGGCTGATGGCCAGCTTGCAGTAAGAGCCGGTTTTTAGAAGAAAGCAAGAGAAAAGCCCCGCGATGCGGGGCTTTTCTTGTTGGCGGAGTGCTTCGGTGATGGAGGCATTCCTTCGGCGGCTCAAGCCGGGTCCGTTGTGGAGGTTCTGGGGCACGACTGAAGCCGTGCGCTAGGAAGAAACAAGATTTCGCCCCGGCCCTACGGGACGGGGTGGATGCAATGTGGAACGCTAACCCAGGGTTGCACTGCGCTCCACCCTGGGCTATTTTCGTGTCCTCCCTGCCGGGAGGATTGATGCCGAGGCAGCCAGTTTCATACTTCGCGGGTCGGCGAAGCCTGTGGACGACTGACACAGAACTGAAGTTTTTACGCAGCCTACAAAGTCCCGCCCTTTCAAAGCCGGCTCAGTGCGCTGGCGTTGGGGTGATGTGGACGCCAAGGCCGTTGAGCTTGGTGCGGGCCTGGCCGGCTTCAGGGGTTTGGGGATGGCGCTGGATGAGCAGGCGGAGCTCATGGATGCCGGAGTCGCGCTTGTTCATCTGCAAGAGGGCGAGGCCCTTGCGGAGTTGCGCGGCGGGAGCCTTGGGGCTGCCGGGGAAACCTTCGAGGACGGCATTGAAGCTCTTGATCGCATCGGCATAATTCAATTGGCGGTAGGCGATCTCGCCGAGGTAGAACTGTGCCTGGCCGGCCAGGTCGTCGAGCGGGTAGTACTGGAGCACCTCCTGGAATTCGCCGGCGGCGACGTCGTAGTGGGCGGAGTTGTAGTCGCGCAGGCCGGCCTGGAAGGTTTCCTGGAGCGGGGGCGCGACGTTGGCGGACGGAGCAGCGGGCGCGGAGGGTGCGCCGGCATCGGCCGGCTGGGCATTCTGGTCAGGATTCTGGATTGCGGGAGCAGCACCGGCGGGCGCGCTCTGGATGTTCTGTAATTGCGCCTGCAGGTCATGGACGGATTTGTCCAGCTTGGCGATGCGGGACTTCAGCTCGTCGACGGAGTCGTTGAGGGACTGGACCTGGCCGGAGACGGTGTCCAGTTTGCCGTTGTTGGCTTCGCTCTGCGCATTGACCTTTAGTTGCAACGCGTTGACGATGACCGTCATCTGGTTGGCGTTGTCGGCGGTCTGCTCGACCAGATGCTGGATGACGCCGAAGCGACCGTCGAGGGTGGACTGGAGCCGCTGCACCATATCGAGGAGTTGCTGGACCTGGGTTTGCAGCTCGATCATCTCCTTTGAGGTGGCGTGCGCGGGGATCGGCACGGAGACGAGAACCACGGCGAGGACGGCGACGGTGAGGAAACGGTTGCGAAGTTTTTGAGTTATCTGCATGGTTCACCTTCAAAAAGACGGATCAGAGATCAGAGATCAGGGATCAGAGATCAGGCGCCGGGATGCCGGCAGGGATAGGTGGCTCTCCAGGTATCCCAGGTCTCAGATTCGAGACCTGGGGCACCCGATTTTCTTTTGGGTATCAGAGGTTTCAAAGGCGAGACCTGGGGCACCCAGGGTTGGTGGCTTCAACCAGTTTGATCGTGTTTAGCGATCGAGGGTGAAACCGGCGCGGCGGTTTTGCTGCCAGCACTCCTCAGTGGACTCGGAGCAGAAGGGCTTTTCCTTGCCGTAGCTGACAACGCGTATGCGGTTTGCGGCCACACCGGCGGTGACCAGGGCGTTCTTGGCGGCGTCGGCGCGGTTCTGCCCGAGGGCCAGGTTGTACTCATTGGAGCCGCGCTCGTCGCAGTAGCCGCCGACGAGGATTTTGATGTCCGGATGGCTGACCAGGAAGGAGGCATCGCGGGAGAGCACGGCCTGGGCGTCGCTGCGGATATCGTAGGTGTCGTAATCGAAGAAGGCGTCCTGGACTTTGGCCCTGAACTCCTGTTCAAGGCTCATGGTGGTGGTGGGCACGACGACGGCCGGGGCCGAGTTGACGGTGACTCGGGCGGTGGCGTCGGCAGTGCCGCCGGGACCGCGGGCTACGAGGTGATAGCTGGTGGATTCGGTCGGCATGACGGTCTTGACGCCCGAAGAGGGGACGTCGCCAATGCCGTCGATGGAGATACTGGTGGCGTCGGCGGTGCGCCAGGAGAGCACAACCTGGTCACCGGCCGAGACGACCGAGGGGGTGGCAGTGATTTGCGCCGCGGGCGCTTGCACGCCGGACGCAGCCGGAGCGGTCTCTGCGGGTGAAAGCGGCTCAACCTTCTTCTTGCAACCTGCAACGGCGACTAATGCGATAAGCAAGACAGCGGGTACCAAAATGCGAAAGCGTGCGTTCAATGGACTACTCCTTCCATAAATTCGAGATTGTCTTCCGAGCGATCTGGACCTTTGCGGCACTGGACCCAGCCATCAGAGCGGAACCAGGGATAATGTATCCTATTGCATCTCGTGGAGGGTCGCCGCTCCCTGGTGGCCGCGTCGACTTGAATGTTCCGGTCTCGAGATACAGCATCCCTGATTCCGCTCTAGCCCGGCCCTCAGGAGAAACGTCGCGGGTTGGGAAAAAAGACAGACTAAACACAACGGTTCCGACCTCTGTTCCTTCAGAAAACGTTGTCGAAACGGGGCCACCACTTACCGCCCGGCGAACAGAATGCGGCACCGGCAAGCTAATCCCCTTGCCCCCTTCAGAACGAGCCGGCGGGGGATTAAGGCAACAATAAAATGATAGTTCATAAAAGCCGCCGCGGCTGGTGGAGGATTCAACTCGCAAACACTCCGAGGCGATTTTTTTGCGCATCGATAGGCGCATTCGGGCGCGCATTCGAGCACGCATGGTTAGCCCGTGTGCGCGGCTCACTTCCAGCTCCAGTTGGGCGAGTAATTGTTTCCGGTGTGGGTGAGCTCGCGCTGCTGGGTTCCGTCGGCGAGCATGGACCAAATCTGGGTGTGTCCGCCGATGGTGCGCTCGAAGGCGATGTGACGGCCGTCGGGAGACCAGAAAGGGAAGTCGTTGCTTCCGGATTCGTGGGTGAGCTGAAGATAATTCTTGGAGGCAAGGTCAATGACATGGATGTCGACCCCGCCGGGGTCGCCGGGGCCGTATTTGCGATTCCAACTGAAGGCCAGCAATTGCCCGTTGGGGGACCAGGATGGGGAGACCGCATAGCCGCCGTCGGTGATGCGCTGGTTGTTGGCGCCGTCGAGGTCCATGGTGTAGATCTGCGGGAGGCCGGTGCGTCCGCTGACCCAGGCCAGTTGGGCGTTGCTGCGAGGATTCCAGGATGGGGAGACGTTGGGGCCGCGGAAGCTGGTGAGCTTGCGGAGATTGCCTCCGCTCGAGTCAGCGACCCAGATTTCGGGATTGCCGGTGCGGGCGGAGGAGAAGGCGATGCGGGCGCCGTCGGCGGACCAGGCGGGGGATTGATTGCTTCCGCCTGCTGTTCCGGCGGGAAAGGCGACCAGGCGATCGAGTTCGAGCGAGTACATGCGGATGGCCCATCCGTCGCGGCCCAGGGAAGCAAAGGCGAGCCGGGAGTTATCAGGTGAGATGCGCGGGGAGAGGGAAATGGAGCCGAGGTGGGTGATTTGGTGCTGGTTCTGGCCGTCGTAGTCCATGACCCAGATCTCTTTGGAGCCGGATCGGGAGCTGACGAAGTAGATTTTGGTTTCGGCGATGCCGTTTATGCCGCCGCCAAGGCGCAGGATGATTTCATCGGCGAAGCGGTGGGCGATCGTACGCGCAGATTCCTGGCTGGCGGCTTCGTTGTACTGCTTGCCGAGGACCTGAGGGGTGGCGGCGTTGCTGGCGTCGAAGAGCCATCCGGAGACGATGACGCGGCCATTTGCGGCGGAGAGCGAACCGAAGGCGACCATGGCGGCGTTGGCCGGCGCGGCGGACCACTGGGGCAGGCTGATCTCTTGGGGCGAACCGGGCGTGGCCTGGGGCGTAAGGCTTTTGGAGACCAGGTCAAAGATACCGGCGCCGGCGAGGTCGCTGTACAGGGTGGCGTCGAAGATGGCCTTCAAGGCCGGGGTTTGGGGATCGTCGCCGCTGGGTTTGAACTCTGCGGCGGCGATGCGGATGCGGTCCTGGTTGAGGTTTGTCCCGGTGTGGACCCAGTCCTGGGCGTGGAGTTGGGACGCGAAGAGACACACCAAGAGGAGCAAAGAGAGGGGAAGAAGCCGGGAATATGCCTTCATGCGATGAACAGTCCTTCCTGGTGCCGAGTGAGAATGGCGCTCTCGAGCGCGCCAGGACTCAATACGTACAATCATAAGTGACTTCGAGCCATTGATCGTTGGATTGAATGGGCAGATCGCCAAATGTGTCAACGCGTTGAGTGGCGAGCAGGCAGGAGCGGTCAAGGGTGGGGCTGCCGCTGGCGGTGTTGATCCTGAAGTTGGAGGGGACGCCGTGGCGATCGATCTTGAAGTAGATTTGCACGGTTGCGGCCTTGGGAGTGCGCGAGTCAACTTGCCCGCGAATCCAGTTTTGACTGACCTTGCGCTTGATGCCGTCGACGTACCAGGGGAAACGGCTGCCGAAGTCGCCGTTGGTGACGCTGACCGGAGTGTTTGCCGAGGACGGTTGCGCCATGGTGGAGCGGGACAGGACGGAGCCGGCCTGCTCGCCGAACTGGGCGCGGTTGTCCTGTTTAGGCTGGGGTTGGTGGGGCTGGGTTTTGGGCGCGGTCTGGGTCTGTTTCTGGGGCTTCTGCTGCTTGCCGGGGATGGGAATGGCAGTTTCATCGATCGCCTGTTTGGCCTTGGGTGTGGGTTCGGCGGGGGCCTTGCTGGGGGTTTCGGTGGTCAGCACGTTTTCATTTTTGGGCTGATCGTTGGGCAGGGGTATGGCGCTCGAGTCCAGAGAGACCTGGATAGCGCTTCCTGCGCCTGGGTTGCCCCAGAAGTTGTGGTGGAAGAAGCCGTTGAGGATGCCGTAGAGGAGGATTGCGGCGAAGAGGATGGCGTGAAGGACAAGCGAGCCGGCAGCCGGCGCGGCGATGGGCTCACCGGTCAGTTCCCGCTCGAGTTGCTCGCCACCCTCCAGAATGCTGTCCATACGATCTTCTTGAAACTCCCTGCTTGTTCATGGCCTGAAGAGCAGGTCCGTCGACTCGCTACGCTCGCTCAGGATGACACCCTCAGCGGGACGAATGAAAAACGCGCTAGTTTCCAGCGGCGGTGGAGGTTTTTGTCTCCAGCGGCTGGGTAACGATGGAGATGCTGGTGATGCCGGCCTGCTTGACGGCGTCCATGACACTGGCGAAGGCGCCGAAGGGGACCTGCTCGTCGGCGCGGAGATAGATGATCTGGTGGGCCGGATCGGCGCCCTTTTCCTGGAGTCTCCGGGCCAGATCGTGGATGTTGACGAGTTTGTCGCCGAGGAAGACCTGCTGATTGCGATCGATGGTAAGGACCAGGCGCTGCTCGGTGATCTCCCTGACGGTGCGGGTTTTGGGTACGGAGACGTCGATGCCGGACTGCAGGACGGGCGCGGTGATCATGAAGATGACGAGCAGTACGAGGACCACGTCGACCAGGGGAGTGATGTTGATCTCCGCCAGCGAGGAACGGGTTTGTCCGTTATCACTTGTATAGGCCACGTTCCGCCTCCTGGGTGGATTCGAGGCTGGGTGGGCGCGGGGGCAAAGGCGCGCGCAGGGGGATTTCCTCAAGCGAGTTCAGCAATTCCCGGCTGAAGTCGTCGACGGCAGCGGCAAAGATGCGGATGCGGGCGGTGAACTGGTTGTAGGCGACGACGGCGGGGACGGCGACAAAGAGGCCGGCGGCGGTGGTGATGAGTGCCTCGGAGATGCCTGGGGCGACGGCGCGGAGGGTAGCGGCGCCGGCGGTGCCGAGACCGTGGAAGGCGTCGATGATGCCGACGACAGTGCCGAAGAGGCCGACGAAGGGGCTGGTTGCGGCGATGGTGGCCAGCCAGGTCATGCGACGTTCGAGGCTGGTGACGGCCTCGCTGGCGGCGGTCTGGGCGGAGCGCTCGATGGGCACGACATTGCGCGGCGGTCCGGAGCCGCCGGTCTGGCGCTTGTAGGTCTCGTAAACGTCTTCAAAGACCTGAGCGAGGGGGCTGGCCTTGCAGTCGGCGGCGATGGCGGCGATCTCCTGCAGTCGAGTGGCCTTGCGGAAGGCGCGGATGAAGCGGCGGCTCTCCCTGGTGGCCTTGCGGAAGGTGGAGGACTTACCCAGGATCACAGTCCAGGAGTAGAGACTGGCGATGAGCAGCAGCACCAGCACGGCCATGGCCACAGCGCCGATGTTCGAGAGCATCTCCAGGAGCGCGCTGGGGCCCATAGTCCCCGATGGGGCGGCGCCACTGTCAGCCTGCAGGATGACAAGGAAGGCAGCAGTAAGAATCGGCATTCACCTCAATATCCACGGTATCAGACGGGATGGCGGCTTCCAAGTCATCGATGTGGTGCGGGGAGGCGGGTTGCGGGCCGCGCGTGATTGGGGAGGAAGAGCGATCGGACCAAAGGGCTGGCAGCGTGCTGGTAGGATTCTGCTATGGAAGCCGGGACCCATCGATCGACTCCTAAGACGGGGTGGAAGACTCTGCTGGCTTTCGCAATTATCTATTTTGTGTGGGGGTCCACATTTCTCGCAATTCGCGTTGGCGTCCGTGAAGTTCCGCCATTTCTTTTAGCGGCGATTCGGTTCCTGGTTGCGGGACTCGTTCTTTACGGCTGGACGATGGCACGCGGCGAGCGCTCCCCAAGCCGGGGCCAATGGCAGTCGGTATTCCTGCTGGCTTTGATGATCTTCGTCCTCGACTATGGGCTGTTGTTCTGGGCCGAGCAGCGTGTGCCTTCGGGCGTTGCCGCGGTCATGATGGCCACCATCCCGGTGTTCATGGCGTTGTCGGAGATCATTTTCCTGCGAACCCAGAGGCTCACCGTTCGCCTGGCATTGGCGCTTCTGATCGGGATTGGGGGAGTGACCGTGCTGATGAACCGCAGTTTGAATCTGGGTGGTGCGCCGATCGACAGGGAGGGCGCCGTGGCGCTCATCATTGCATCAGTGAGTTGGTCCCTGGCGTCCGTGCTTACGCGCAAGCTGCCGCTTCCGCCGTCCAAAGTAATGACCTCGGGGGCACAGATGCTCGCCGGAGGAGGGATGCTGGCTGTGGCGGCGGCCGCACTGGGGGAATTTCGCAACTTTCGTCCGTGGACAGTCTCCGGCGAAGCATGGTTCTCGTTGCTTTACCTGATTGTCGCGGGCTCCATTGTGGGGTTTACCGCTTACGTGTGGCTGATTCAT
>DASWZM010000354.1:0-5316 GCA_036404455.1 Occallatibacter sp.
CGTCCAGTCCGTGCCGCATGACAAAGTCATTGCCAACATCGACGAAGCCAGCAAGCTGTTTCATATTCTCGTCCTCAAGACCAACATGACGATCCCTTACACATCGGTTTTCATCCGGCTCGACTGCAAGTACTGGAGCGCAGATGCTGAGCAGCGCATGCGTGCAAGGATGGCCGCAGGGCGGCCCGCGCGTTGAGCCAACGGACGGCGACCGTGCAATCGAGAGGGTTCAAATGTAATGACCGCTGTCAATCGGGCGCTGGCAGTCTTCCTTGGGTGAGCCTAGAGTTCGCGATCTTTCAGCAGCCGATTCCCCAATCAGGGAGGGATCGATGAGGCGGCGGACGAAACATCCCGAGCTGGATTCCAGCGGCTGGCGTTCCCTGAAGTTGTCGCAACCGCATTCGACCCGTAGAATCACAGCAGGGCCGACGGCGACGCTGCCCGGAGCGGCACCAGGTATCGATGAGCGAACACGAAGCAGGGATTTCCAGCCAGGCGCAGGCGGTTTCGCCGGCGTGGATCAGAATCGAGCGGGCGCGGCACCCCCAGCGGCCCTACCCCATGGACTTTATTGAGCGGATCTTTACGGGCTTCAGCGAGATTCACGGGGATCGCGCCTTTGGCGACGACGAGGCCGTAGCGTGCGGGATGGCGCGCCTGGGCACGGATGAGGTGCTGGTCATCGGCAACCGCAAGGGCGGGAACACGAAAGAGCGGGTGCGGCGCAACTTCGGCATGCCCCATCCGGAGGGGTACCGCAAGGCTCTGCGCTGCATGAAAATCGCCGAGAAATTCTCCAGGCCGGTCATCAGCTTTATCGATCTGCCGGGCGCATATCCCGGCCTGGGCGCTGAGGAACGGGGCCAGGCCGCGGCCATTGCAAGGAACATCCTGGAGATGTCGCGGCTGCGTGTGCCCACCATTTCGGTCATCACCGGGGAGGGCGGATCGGGCGGGGCGCTGGCTTTGGCAGTCAGTGACAGAGTGCTGATCCTGGAGAATGCGCTTTACTTTGTGATTACCCCGGAGTCCTGCGCAGCCATTATGTGGCGCGATGCAGCACACAAGCAATTGGCCGCCGAGGCCATGCGTATCTCCGCACCGGAGGTTGCTGCGCTGGGATGTGTGGACGATATCATTTCTGAACCGGCGGAAGGCGCGCACACCGACCGCGAGGCCAGCACCGGGTTGCTGGGCAGTGCTCTAAAGAGGTACCTGGCCGAACTGAAGGCGACGCCGATGGATATCCTGGTGTCCGCACGGCAGGAAAAGTTCCGCAACATCGCGCAGTTTTATACGGAAGGTTAGCTCTGGTGGCGCATCGCCTGGCAAGAAGTCTTGAAACATTTGGTGAGGGGAAGAAGTTGAGCGGCCCAGAGTATTCGCTGGGCGGGAGTCGAGCCTCGGCTGGGGGATGCGCATGAGCACACCGGAGAATGTTGGTGGCCGGTTTCGCGCCTACGTCGAGTTCATTGCCGCGGTCTTGTACTTCTTCCTGGCGCGGTCTTTGGCCCATCGCGCGGCGCAAGGACTGGCAAGTGAGCAGTGGTCTCCGCTGCTGGGCCAGGCCATGCTGGTTTTCCTGCTGCTGCTAGGCTACGCCGCGTTTGGCTCCAGGCTGGACCACCAGATTCACCCGCTAAGCGAACAGGGGTTGCCGCGGCGGCAGGGGTGGCCGCGCGAAGCGGGACTGGGCCTGGCCGTAGGTTGGTCATTGGCGGTGGTATGCGTATTCCCGATGGTTTTAGTCGGCGGCATCGCCATTGTTCTCGTCCTCCAACCGTCAGCGTGGGGCTGGCTGGTGGCCGATGCGGCATTCTTTGCGCTGGCTGCGCTGGCTGAGGAAATTGCCTTTCGCGGCTATGGATTTCAACGGTTTGCCCAAGCGGTGGGACCGGCTGGGGCGGCGCTGGGGTTTGCGGCGTTCTATGCCATTGTGCAGGCCCTTGTGCCGGGGTCGAGCCACGCCAGTACCGCCGTTTCAATCGCGCTGAGCCTGGTGCTCTCCACGGCGTATCTGCGGACGCGAGCTCTGTGGCTGAGCTGGGGGATCAACTTCGGCTGGAAGGCAAGCCGGGCGCTGCTCTTCGGACTGGCCGTGAGTGGCGTCAATAGCCATTCACCCGTGGTGCAGGGTGATCCCATGGGGCCATTCTGGCTCACTGGCGGAGGGTACGGGCTGGATGGCAGTTGGGTAACGTTTGTGGTTCTTCTCGTTGCGTTGCCGGTGGTCTACCGGGTCACGCGGGATCTGGATTTCCGCTACAACGCGCCGGTGATCGTGCCGGGAGGCATTGCGGTGGATCTGGATGCGGCCGCCCGCCGTCAGCATGAGGCTGCGATGGGGCCGGCGGAGCCCGCGACTCCCGACCTGGTGCAGATTCTCCCGGTCGCCAATCCACCGGCTGTGCCGGAGCAATCCCCGGCTGATTCCACTCTGCATTCCAATTAAGGCTTGTCTTGCAGGAATCGTAGCAACCTTGGGCGCCGGTTGCCCGTCTCCTATCTATCGACCGGCGCGCACTGGCGCGGCACAAGAGTCCTCAAGAGGAAGCGCCCCGCGCGGTCAACCCGTTTCGACTGATCGAGGGAGGCGGAATACTGTCATGACGATATCGAGGTGCGGGAACCGCGCCGCTTGCGCGATCTTTCTCGCCGCAGCTCTAGTAACGGTCCCGCTTGCGGTTGCCCAGTTCCCCCGGATGCCACAACCACCCAAGCACTATCCCTGGTCAGAGACCAGCCTATCGCCCGATGCGCGGGCCGACCTGGTCATGAAAGAACTCACTCTCGAAGAGAAAATATCCCTGCTGCACGGTCAGGGCGCGCCCTTCGGATCTGCCCCCGCCGGGCCTTCCGAGTCCAACGGCGGCGCCGGCTGGTCGGTCGGCATTCCGCGCCTGGGGATTCCCGCGATTCAGATGGCAGATTCGGCCTATGGCGTTACGCGAGGAGCAGCCTCCGGACGCTACTCCACGGCGCTGCCCAACAACCTTGCCGCGGCCTCGGCCTGGGACCCGCAGGCCGCCTATGAGTATGGAGCGCTGATTGGCCGAGAATTGCGGGCCGAGGGGTACAGCATGTCGCTTGGGGGAGGGGTCAACCTGCCGCGCGAGCCACGCAACGGCCGCACCTTCGAGTACCAGGGCGAAGATCCGCTGCTGGCCGGCACGCTGGTGGGCAACTTTGTCAAGGGAGTACAGTCCGAGTACATCATCGGCGACCTGAAGCACTATGCAATCAACGACCAGGAGAGCGGCCGTAACGCCGTCAACGCCAACATCGATAAACGTTCCATGCGAGAAACGGATTTGCGGGCCTTTGAAATCGCCCTCGGCATCTCGAATGCCGGCGGTGTGATGTGCTCGTACAACCGCGTAAAAGGCGACTTTGCCTGCGAAAACAGCTATCTGCTAACTGATGTCCTCAAAAAGGAATTCCATTTCCAGGGCTTTGTTCTCTCCGACTGGGGCGGCACGCACTCCGCGGCCAAAGCCTCGCACGCCGGGCTGGACCAGGAGCAGCCAGGTAAATATTTCTTCGGCGACACGCTGCAAAAGGCTGTGGAGAGCGGGGAAGTCTCTCAGGACGAGCTCAACGATCATGTGCACCGCATCCTGCGTACGATCTTCACTATCGGTCTGTTTGACCACCCGGTGGTGAAGCAGGTGCCGGACGTGGAAAAGGGATACGCGGTGGCGCAGAGCATTGCGGAGAAGAGCATTGTGCTGCTCAAGAACCAGAACAATGTGCTCCCCCTGGACGCGGCAAGTGTGCGCTCCGTGGTGCTGATTGGCGGTCATGCCGATGTGGGCGTCATTACCGGGGGTGGGTCGGCGCAGGTGGATGCTCCGGGAGGCTCGGCGGTTCCTCCGCCTCCGCCTGTGCCAGGGGCGAATCCCATGGCCGGCCTAAGGCGGCAGGTCTGGTTGCCCAGCTCGCCGCTGCGGGCTTTGACGGCCAAATTGCCTTCCGCCACGGTCTCCTATGTCTCCGGCGAAGACCTTGATGCCGCCGCTGCCGCTGCCAGGCAGGCCAATGTCGCCATCGTCTTTGCGTATCAGGGGGAGTCGGAAGGCATGGACCTGCAGTCGCTCGACCTGGGCGCGGATCAGGACAAGCTGATTGAGACCGTTGCTGCCGCTAACCCGAAGACGATTGTGGTGCTCGAAACCGGCAGCCCGGCCACCATGCCCTGGGTCGATAAGGTCGCCGCAGTCGTCGAGGCCTGGTATCCCGGCATCCGAGGCGCAGAAGCGCTGGCAGGCATCCTGACCGGCCAGGTGAATCCCACCGGGAAACTCGCCATCACTTTCCCGAGGAGCGATGCGGATCTGCCGCATCCGACGCTCGTGACGCCGCCGCCTACGTCTCAGCCCGGTCGTCCAGCACAAGGTACAGACATCTCCAGCTTCATGGCCACGATGGCCAAAGGCCTGCCCCCCTTTGAAATCTACTACGACGAAAAACTGAAGGTCGGCTACAAGTGGTTTGACGCGGAGAAGAAACCAGTGTTGTTCCCGTTTGGCTTTGGCCTCTCCTACACCAGCTATGCTTATTCCGGGTTGACTGTGAAGAGCGGGGACCCAGTGAGCGTTTCCTTTACGGTTCGCAACACGGGCAAGCGGGCCGGAACGGAGATCGCCGAGGTCTACGCATCGCTGCCGGATGCGGCTGGAGAGCCCCCAAAGAGGCTTATCGGCTGGGCTCGCGTCGAACTGGGTCCCGGCGAATCGAAGCAGGTTTCCATTCCCGTGGACCACGACCGTCTGACTGTTTTCGATGAAGCCTCCGATGGTTGGAAGCTGGTGCCAGGCAACTACACCGTGATGGCTGGAAGTTCTTCGCAGGATTTGCCGCTGCACCAGCAGTTAACGCTGCCCTGATTCAAGCGGCTCACATGGACGCGCGGCCGCGCCTGGGAATCAATCCTCGGGTGCAGTTGCGTAGCGAGTAGGCCGCGCAACCCGCCTGGAATTCGATTGGGACTGCTCTCAAGCGAAAGCGCGGAGTGGCCGCAGATTTCAATCGGGAACCGTTTCTGCCAAGGCCGGCGCATCTTGATTCTTCAACAAACTCCCGGCAGAAAAGGTGAATGCCTTTGCCGTTGTTTGTCCCGTCGGAGGGAGCAGGGGCATTCATGCCCCTGAAACCATGCCCGGAGCGATAGGGCTTAGCCCAACTTCCACGTTTTCGGGAACGCGATCCTTTGTTCTCAGGAAGATAGGATTTCATTCCGTCACTATTGCAGGCACCTCGTCGTGCCAGGTTCTGACTGGGTTAATTACTTCGAGAGGCATCCGGAGCGTGGCA
>DASWZM010000355.1:0-2710 GCA_036404455.1 Occallatibacter sp.
GGGTGAGACGGAAGGTGAGGCTGGAGGTTTCCTGGCCCGGCCCGGTGACGATGGCGGTATTGAACTCGTCATGTTCGTCGTAAAAGGCGGTGCGAAATCCGCGCTTGGACGCAGTGAGCTGGTACTTGGCCGCGGGCAGCCGTTGGAGCGAGAAATGGCCTTCACTGTCGGATTCGGCCGAGGCGACGGTGAGGCTGTCGGCTTCAGACAGCACGGCCACGGCCGCGTGCCGCACCGGCTCACCGGTGGCGGAATTCACCACCGTCCCGGCGATGCGATAAAGGCCGCCCGCGGGGGATGCAGCGCGGTTGGAAGCCGGCGGGGCCAGCGGAGCGGTTTGCGGCAGAACAGGCGTACACGCGGCGGCCAGCAGCAGAGCAACGCCTGCCAGGCAGCGACGGGGACCTGATTGGGTAAGGGCTGCCGGCATCAGGATCCAGGCACCTCCAGTACAAGATTGGTTTTCGCTCCGGGAGAGAGGGTGACTTGCTGGCCCGGGTTGGGCAGCGCGGCGAGGACGGCTGGGTTGCGGTATTCCAGGTGCAGCGGCGCGTCGAAGGTGTAGACGTGGTAGCTGCCCGGCGTGAGCCCATCGATTGTCAGGGTCGGGCCGGAGGAGGGATGAACGGTCATGGGCGGTACATCCTCGACGGTGTCGAAGTCCGGGACCACGTAGACGGTGTAGAACGGCTCTTCGCCGGGCAGGAACGCGGCCAAAGCCGGCGGCAAGGCAAGGGCCAGCGTTGCGCAGTCGTCGCGCAGGGTCAGCTCCATGGGCGGCGTCGAGATGGAAAGGCTCAGGGTTAGGGGATCGCGGGCCAGATTGAGGCCCCCGGCAGTGAAGGGGCCTGCGCACAGGCTCCTACGCGACAGGAAGGCGCTGAGCCAATATGCGCCGGGGTGAGCGGTGAACTCGATGGTGTCCTGTCCGTTGTCCATGGTCCAGATGCTGTCGCCGCCAGGCTGGGGGATGCCGTCGGCCTGGTCCATGGACAGGTTGACGATGCCCGAAGCATCGTTCACGGACGCCGTGTTTATGCCGGTCTGGCTTGCAGTGCCATGGAGCATTCGGAGCTGGACCGTATTGACGATCGGAGCTGCAAGCGGAACGCGCAGGCCCGCCACTGCGTGGCCTGCGACAGTAAACTCGACCGATCCGGCAAGCAACCCGGCGCGGCGGCTGTCCTTCTTGGAACTGGGGACCGAATCGCCCAGCAACTGAGGATGGAGGAAGCAGCGGACAACCAGGACATAGGTTCCGTCGGGTAGGCTGGCCTGCAGGCTGTGGGTGGTTTCGTCGTATTGCGCAGTGTAGGGCAGCTGATGTCCTGAAGCGTCCATCACGGTTGCCGTATAGCCGCCCGGCGGAGAGGTTTTCCCGGCGGCAGACCCACCCGCCTGCACCAGGCCGAGTGCCGTGACTGGGTAAAAGGGTTCTAGCGCGAGAGAGAAGTTTGCCTCGGCCTGCTGGCCGGCGGAGAGCCGGATGCGCGCCGCACCTGCAAACTCGCGCGCGTCGGGATAAAACACGCTGGGGTAGCCGCCGCGCGCAACGTTGGCCCCGCTGCCGGGGGCCACCACGCTCACCGCCGGCTCACTCTCCAGGGCGGGTAGCGTGTAGAGCGCGTAGACGCCGTCGGGAAGTCCGCCAAAGCGGTATTTTCCGTCGCCGTTGGTTTTGGCCGTGGCTTCCTGCGCCCAGACGGCGCGGCCGAAACGCACCACCTGCTTGAGCAGCGTGATCGTGATGCCGTCGGCCGGGTCGCCGGTGGAGAGCTCAATGTGGCCGTGAATGGCGCAGTTGGGTTCAAGCGTGAAGTCCAGCTCCGGCATCTGGGCTGCCAGCAGCACACTGTGCGCCGGGCCGTCGGCCTGCAAGCCGGGCTCCTCCGTGGCATAGGGGCGATCGCGAAAGCCGGGCTTGAGGAGGTGGATGATCTGTGGGCCCGCAGGCACGCCGGGAATCTCGAAGCGGCCTTCACCGTTGGTCAGCGTGCCGGTGTCGGCGTCGCCTTCAATCCGCACCAGCGTGCGCGGCAGCGGTCCGCCGGTGGCGGCGTTGCGGACCACGCCAAGCACGGTCACGCGTGCAGTGTCGGGGGCGGTTGCGGTCTGGTCTGGCTGCTGAACTGTGTACAGGCCGCCCTGTATCTGGGCCGCAAGCAAACTGGGGCCGAGCAGAAAGAAGGCAGACCGCAAGCCTGCAATGAAAAAGGCTCGCATCGCTCGCCATGGACGGCTTTCCGGTGAGCTCTGTTTCCCGCCCGCGCGATCATGGTCTGTCAGAGGGTCCACTCACCATTTTGACCGTTCGCGACCGGGAAGGGAATCCGAGCGGCGAAGAAAACCCGCGTGGTCCCCAAACTTCCGTTCCCCCGGAATTGCGCCTGCGGTTCACTTCAGGGCAATCGCATGAACACTTGAGGGCAATCGTATGAACACGAGTTGTGCCCATGGCCTGGGTTCGTACCGCCCCTTGTATGTTGCGATCAGAGGCGTGAGGATGATTTCACGTTTCGGCGGTAAGGCCGTTCGTCCCTTAGGCCAACAGCAGTTGAGCCTGTTCCGGAGA
Organism: Occallatibacter sp.; assembly: GCA_036404455.1. Classification (GTDB taxonomy): domain Bacteria; phylum Acidobacteriota; class Terriglobia; order Terriglobales; family Acidobacteriaceae; genus Telmatobacter. Next base: position 2,573 of record DASWZM010000355.1, read on the forward strand.
TTGGCCACCGCCCCTCTGTTTGCACGCCGTGGAGAATCGAAGGCCCTTTGAGCCTGCATGTTCAAGGTAGGCGCGAGCAGCAAGTCCGTAGCCGCGGACAGGGGCGGCAGCCGAGACCATCCTACCCCGAAGGAGGTC
>DASWZM010000356.1:0-7032 GCA_036404455.1 Occallatibacter sp.
TTCTGCTTGGCGCGGGGCACCAGCGTGGAGTCAGGGAACAAGTTGATCATGTTCCGGTATTCCTGCTCGGCTTGCTGAGCGTTGAGGTGGTCGCGGTCGGGCTTCTCCATCTGCTGGTAGTAGATGTCGGCCACCTTCATCTGCGCCTCGGCCGCCTCGGGGGCGTTGGGGAAGAAGGTAATGAAGTCCTTGTACTCGGCTTCGGCCTGGGTATAGGCCGCAGCGCCCCCCTCCTTGAACCAGCTGTCGCCGACGGCCAGTTTGGCGCGCATCCGGTATTCCGACTCCGGATAGGTGTTCAGCATGGTCTGGAGGTCGAGTCGGCACACGTCAAAGCGGCCCTTCTTCATGGCGATCATCGCCTTGTCGAAGAGTTCCTTGTCGGGCTGCTTGGAGTTGACGCCTGCCAACGGGTTGGCGCTCAAGTCCTCGTTCTTCTTCTTCTTGGGCTTTTTGGTCGAAGCCTGGGCCGAAACACCGGCCAGGACCAGAACGACAAGAGCCACCGCGGCAATTTTCCTGCACAACCGGTTCATACCACCTCATTGCGGCTACGGCCAATCCACAGACCATCCGCCATTTCCCATTACTCTGGAATCTTACTCTTTTAATCGCCCGCAGCCTCGCGGGCCGCTGCCAGCAGCGCACGAGCATCCCGCTCCGGGTGGCCCGCGCCGAAGATGGCGTATCCGGCCACCAGCAGTTCCGCTCCTGCTTGGACGACCTGAGCCACCGTGTCGTGAGCCACGCCGCCGTCCACCTCGATTTTAAACGCCAGCCCCAGTTCCTGGCGCAATTCAACCAGCCGGCGGATCTTTTTGAGCGAAAAAGGGATGAATTCCTGCCCGCCGAATCCTGGATTCACGCTCATGATGAGCACGTGGTGCACCATGGGCAGAATGTCCACGATCAGATCCACCCGGCTGGCCGGATTCAGCACCACCCCCGGTTTCATGCCGTGATGGGCGATCAGCTCCAGGGAACGGTGGAGATGCGTGCAGGCCTCGTAGTGGACGCTGACCCAGTTGGCTCCGGCATCGGCAAAAGCGGGAATGTATTCATTGGGGTTTTCGATCATCAGGTGGCAGTCGAGGGGCAGGCTGGTGGCCTGGCGCAAGCATTTGACGACCGGAGGGCCGATGGTGATGTTGGGGACGAAATGGCCGTCCATCACGTCCACGTGGATGGCGGTTCCGCCGCCGCGTTCGGCCGCGGCAACCTGCTCCGCCAGGTGGGCGAAATCGGCCGACAGAATGGAGGGCAACAGCTCAATCATGGAGTTTTTCCGGGGCATTTCCCTGCTGGGCCAGTGTATCAGCGGGGGCGTGCGAGAGTCTGCGGAGGACAAGGGAAAGAACCGCTCACCAGCAGTGGTCTCCCTCGGCGGCAACTGGACAATCGCTGTATTCGATTCGGCGGAATCACGGGCAGGCAGTGCAAATACGCAGCCGGAGCAGTTTGAGCGCGGGCCGGGAACGTTCCCCTGAAAGGGCCAAATCCGGTTACCCCCTGCATTCCGCCAGCGTACAGATTCCTTACTTGCCTGACGGCCTTATTTCTTGAAGCGCCGCCCCAAGCACACCGCCCGGACCCGGCTCCTGCACGAAAACGACAAGCCTCAGATTCCCAGGGTCCAGGCCGGTTTTAAGCTTGGCCTGAAAGTCCTGGCTGAAGGGTCTTCCCTTTTCGAGCCTTCCGATTTTAATGAGGTCCAAAGCGACGGATGCGTGTGTCAGGCGCCGCCCGCCATTTTCTCCACGCAAAACCTGAGATTCCGCGTGATCGAGAGCGATTACAGCGTAGATATCGGCATTGTGCTTGATTGAAGCGCCGTCCGCGTCGATGTGGGCGCGCAGCAGAGCGGGGGAACCGCTTGCGACGCTCGCCGCGCCAATGCTGACAGGAAGCCGCTGGACTTTGGCTGCCTGCAAAAGGACCCGGTTGAGTTGCGCCTGTTCGGACAGGCGCAACTCGGTCGTTCCATTCATTATCGCTTGTGGCGTGTACGGGGAACCGGCCCCCAGGGCGCGAACATAAGCGCTCTGCCTGTCTGTCAAAACGGACGCGGAAAATGGGTCTTTCCAGCCCTCATGGTCCCAGTAGTCCACATGTTCGCTGAGGACGATTGCTTGCGCACCGGGAATGGGTTGAGACATGTCCAGTTGTTGCAGCCAGGCATCCGCCGGAGGGCAACTGGAACAGCCTTCCGAGGTGAACAATTCGATGAGGATGGGGGTGGCGGCTTTGGGCGCATCGGCGCTTTGGGTTTGCCCCGGCGCGGACACGCGCGCCAGCAGCGACAACAATGGCAACATGAACAACCAGCATTGCGCTCGACGCATGGGTCCGGCCTCTTCAATGTTGGTGGCGGTCGAGTGCCGGTGCGCCTCGCACTCGCGCTCGCGCAACGAATTGCAGCGCCGCGGCAATGCTACGGCGCTGGGGCGATTTTATCCAACCGGAACGGTCCGGAGACAATATCCACCTGGGCTTTTTGTGCCATGACCACCAGAATGGGGCGATGGACCGGCAGCAATCCTCTAAAGCCATTCTACCTAGAGTCTGGGGCGCATCCGCCGAAGAAGGAAATGAGGAAGTCCGATCCGAATGAATGGGGGAAAAAACATGCAGGTCGCCGGCATCTCATCGTTTGCGCCAACTGCTTCAGTGCTGACCCCGGTGTTGGTCTCCAGGTTCTCGCCGGTCACTGCGGCCGCAGCAGAAGCCTCACCCGTACGCGCCAAAACGCCGTCGAGCACGAGTTCCACGAGCGCTGGCACGACCGGCGCGACCGCTCCCACCAGAGCTCCGTCCGGCGGGGGGGTTGCACTCCCACGCCGCGCCAGATCAAACGGCAAGCAGCAGCGCAGAGGAGGACATGATGGTTACCGGCAACTCCACGACCGTGGCGGGAAAGCAGTACTCAGGCAGCGTGGAGGAAGCTGGGGGGGAATACACAGCTTCGGTTCCAAACGTGTCAGGAGCCACCGCGAGCGGATCGAGCGTTGATGCGGCAGAGAACAATCTCGTCGTAAGAATCGACGGATTTGTCTGAGTGATTCGCAGGGCGGGTATGACTCACACTCCTACGTTCCATTGAGGGCCGTGCCAAGAGCGCTGTGGACGCTCTCTACGACAGACTCCCAGTCGCCGGGCCTGGGCTGGCGGAAGAGCCGCAGGGTGGGATACCAGGGGCTGTCCTGGCAGGCCTGCAGCCAGCGCCAGTCGGCGGCAAAGGGCAGCAGAAGCCAGACGGGAACGCCTAGCGCACCGGCCAGATGCGCAGTTGAATTATCGATGGTGATTATCAGGTCCATGGCCGCAACCTGCGCGGCAAACAGGTCGATGTTGGCAAATTGGTCGACGGTGCGATCGATGAAGATGGGCGGGCCCAGAATGGGAGCCCCGACCGTCGCCGCCTGTTCTTCGAGCGCGTCGAAATCCCCGTATTGAAGACTGATCCAGCGAATGTCGGCGTGCGCAAACAGCGGTGCGAGTGACGATAATTCAATCGACCGCTTGCGGCCTGTCTTTTGATTCCTGGTGCGCCAGGCGAGGCCCACCAGCCGTCGGCCGTCTGAGTAGCCGGCGCGAAACCGATCTCGTTTCGTCGGATCCGCTTTGAGGTAGGGCGAGGTGGCAGCGGCAAAGTGAGATTCGGCGGCCCGGAACAGCCCCGGCAGACTTCCCGCGGGCAGATGCGCGGTAATCTGCACTTCCGCCGGATGGACCGCATCGGCTCGCGAGGCTGGGCACAGTTCCGTGCCAGAGACCACTTCAACGGCGGGAAAAGACCGAGCGAAGAGCGGTTTGAGCCGCGGGTCGCAATCGAGCGTGATGCGGTTGCCGGTGCGGATTGCATCCGGAACCAGCCCCGCGAACATGATCTCGTCGCCCACGCCCTGCTCGCCCCAGAGGAGCAGACGGCCCGAGGCCAGCGGTTCGCCGTTCCAGAGCGGCTGGGGGTAAGGGCGCATGGGCGTATCGTGGTCGATGGATTGCCAACGTGCTCCGTAGTTGCGCCAGCCGGGATCGAAGTCCCCGTGAAGCAGCTGGGCCAAAGCCTGACCGAAACGAGCCTGGGAATAATCCGGTTTCAGCTCGACGGCTCTCTGGTAGCGCGGCAACGCCTCATCGAGCCGGCCGAGGGCCTGCAGAACGCAGCCCAGGTTGTAGTGGGCCTCAGCGTAGTCCGGCCTGAGCGCAAGCGCCCGCTCAAAACACGCTGCCGCCTCGGCCGGATTGTCCTGTGCCTGACGCGTGTTTCCGAGGTTATAGTGCGCCTCGGGCAAGTGCGGCTTGAGCGCCAGGGCGCGCTCATAGCAGGCTGCGGCCTCGTTCAGCTTGTCCTGTGCCTGGCGGGCGTTTCCCAGGTTGTAGCAGGCCTCGGCATAATCCGGCTTGAGCGCCAGGGCGCGCTCATAACAGGCCACCGCGTCGTCCAGTTTCATCTGTGTCTGGAGCGCGTTTCCCAGGTTTCCGTGCACCTCAGCCAATTCCGGCTTGAGGGCCAACGCCTTCTGATAGCTTGCCACCGCCTGGTCCAGTTTGCCCTGGGCCTGCAGTGTATTCCCCAAGTTGAACAAGGCTTCAGCAGAATCCGGAATGAGAGCCAGGGCGCGCTCATGGTTTGCGGCTGCCTCATCCAGTTTTCCCTGGGCCAGCAGGATGTTGCCCAGATTGACGTGAGCCTCGGCCAAGTCCGGCCTCTGTTCCAGCACCCGCTTGAATCGCTCCGCGGCTTCCTCCAACCTGCCATTCGCCTCAAGAACGGTGCCCAGGTTCATCTGCGCTTCGGCCAGGTCCGGCTTGAGGACGAGCGCCCGCTCATAACAGGCTGTGGCCTCCTCCAGGTCACCTTGCGCCTGAAGGACGGTGCCCAGGTTGGAATGATAGGCAGGCTGCCTGTTGTCGATGGCAATGGCCTCGCGGATCAGTTCGACGGAAATGTCATCGCGGCCAACCTGATGGGCGAGCGTTCCGAGCAGGTGGAGGCTGTCAGCATGGCAGGGATCGATGGCCAGAATCTGGCGGTAGATGCGCTCCGCCTCGGGCAGGCGGCCTTGCCGATGGTGCTTGACTGCATTGGCCAGCATTCCGTCCAGAATCGAAATCGGTCCTTGCCGCGGGTTTTTGTCTTGCTGCGAGGCGAAACGGTACCGGGTGCGATTCATGGGACCAGTGTAGGTGTGAGACGTTCTGATTTTGCCTTTGAATGCGGGGATTCCAGAGTTTGGCGTTCCTCCGTTTCCCAGTCCGGATTCGTCCTTTTTCGGTAAATGAACGGGAGGAGCCTGCCTACCGCGGATATTCCTGCCGCATCTTTTCAAGATGCTGGAGCAGCAGGCGGCCGCGGGCGCGCATGGCGGGAGTTCCGCTGCGGCTGTGGATGCGGAGCAGGTCAAGGACCATAGGCAGGAGGGAGGGTTGCTGGCGGGCGAGATCGGCAAGGCCCTGCAACGACATCGTCTTCACGATGGAGCTGCTGGGGTCGTCAAGCCAGGCTTGCAAGACTTCGGCGGCGCGGCGGCATTCCGGGAGGGTCAAGGCGATGCGGGGAACGATGAGGGCCAAATGCCAGCGAAGTTTGTTTTCGGTGGCTTCGGCAAGCAGGCCGAACAGGGAAGTCTTCCATGAGTTGAGCATCGCTGCCGGACCCGGCAGGCCTTCGCGGGTGACGCGCTCCAGCGCATGGGCGGCGCGGTTGACCACGCCGGGGTCTTGATCCCAAAGGCACTCCAGGAGGCGGGATAAGGATTTAGGCTGCGCAAGGACCAGCGCGGCAACCTCCTCGGCGCGGCCGACGGAGACCCGCCCCTTGCCTTCGTGGAGCATGGAGCGGATGGATTCGGGCTTGGCCATGTGCAGCCTCTCGTCGTTCTTGTCACTCTGGCCTTTCTATGCGCGATTGCCGGGCGCCAGCATCTTTGCAGCCACCCGGCCGACGCCGCGCAGCATGGCCTTGACCGGCCAGCGGCCATCGGGGTCGGGGAAGAAGATTTCGCCTGTGCGGCGTGCTTCGGGGCGGTAATACCAGCGCTTAAGTAGCGCGAGGTGGCCCTGGCGGAGGGTTGACGACGGGGTCTGGCTGGGCTCGGCGAGTGCGGCGAGAGCGGCTTCCATGCGGGCCTCAAGGAGACCGCGGGGGAGCTTTGCGCGCTGTTCATTGACGGCTTCGGGGGCAGGCTCGGGGAATGGGGCCTCGGTAGCTGCAGCGTTGGGGTTCGGCGGCTCCGGGATGGGCTCGATGGCCACGGGATGGGCAAAGAGCGAACTGGAGCCCGATTGCTCGTTCTGGATTCTCATGCCGAGGGTCGAGAACGCAGCCGGGCCGCGCAGGCGGGCATTCTCGAAGAGAAAGACTGCCACTTCGTCCGGGTTGGCCGAAGCTTGCAGAACTACCGTGCGCAACTGGCTGAGCGGGCGGACCAGTTCGGGGGCGAGGGCGCGGACGGTCTCTACACGCTGGACTTGCGCATGGAGTCCGGCGGCGGACTCGAATTCAAGCTGCGCCGAAGCTTCATCGCGCTGGGTGCGGAGATGGACGAGGCGGGATTCGCCGCGGGTGGCGAGGAAGCTTTGGATGGCGGCGGCTTCTTCGCCGTAGCGCTCATCCGTGCAGCCCTGATAGCAGGGGGCGAGGCACATTTTCATCTCGGAGTAGACGCAGCCGGGGTGGGCGGGGTTGGGGTCGAGGTCGTCGGTGCACCGGCGGAGCAGGAAGAGCTTGAGGGCTTCTTCGGCGAAGCGCTCCGCTGCGGCGCGGGACTGGAACGGGCCGTAGGACCAGGCTGCTTCGTGCTGGCTGGGGCGGTGAGTCACCGTGATGCGGGGATAAGGATTGCCGCCGAGGAAGCGGACAAAGGCCGGCGCCCCAAGGTGCATGCGGTCGAGGGCTTTGGGACCGTAGATTTGTTCGAGGAGGGAGAATTGCGCGAGGAGGGACTCGAATTCGGAGCCGGTGAGGCGCCAGGCAATGCGGCGGACGCGGCCGGCCAACTGCAGGCGGCGGGGATGTTTGGGTGAGGGCTG
>DASWZM010000357.1:0-2699 GCA_036404455.1 Occallatibacter sp.
CGACGCCCGAGCCCAGCACGTATCCGGCTGTCACCGAGTCCGGCGCGGCGATGCTCACGCGGCTTGCATAGGCGCCCGCCACTTGGCGGCAAACAGCGTGCGCGCTCTCATGGACGGCGACCGCGTATCGCCCACACAACGGCCAGAATAAACGCTCGGCCGCCCTACCGCACAGGAACATCAGGGCCCCGGCTTCGGCCTGCTGTAGCTGGCTGCTCCGTGCCAGAGGAGCGCCGGCGCCGCGCTCCCCCGGCCCAGGGACCGAACCCGGTACTATGGGCCTACGTAGCATGGACGCGGAAAGACGCATCCGCTCGGAACGTCGCGGAGTTTACATCGGGCCTTTCCGAAACGCCATGGATGCCAGCCAACATCGACCCCACCAAATCCGGGACCAACGTATAGGATTCGCAAACGTCGATGGTGCCTTCCTTCCAAGCCAGTCGGTACCGCCGTGCGAGCTCGCCGAAGCTCGTGCCGCGCTCACAAGCAGCGCACCAGTCCAGAACGGCTTCGATCCCAGGGGTCTCGCCTTCATGCGCCGCCACAGCAGCCAGCAGAGCCTCGATTCCCGTAACTTCGTCAGGGCCAATGTCGATGACGCCCGAAGTCGCAATCTTCCGCCGCTCCAGTACTTCGAGGCGGTCCCCCAGCGCCCTGGCTCCCCGCTCCAGGGCCACGGAACGGGGGACATGTTTCCAGTTGAGGTCGTTCGGTTGCGAGCGTAGAATCTCATTGGAGTAGGGTACGCCCTCCAGATCGGAGAGTGCGGCCAGGTGCACCGCCGTTTTCGCCTGCAGCGCCTCGATCTGCTCCTGCTTCCCGGCGATCTGCTCCCGCAGCTCGCTCGCTTCCGCGCTCCACTTGCGCGTGATCGCCGCAAGCCGGCGCGCGTGGCAGAGGTCCCCCGCGCGGCCGATAGCTGCAAGCTCAAGTTGCAGTTTCAGCACCTTGTCAACGGCACCGCCTGATTGACCGTCGAGGTACTCCGCACCTGCGCGCTCCTCTGCTTCCTTCATCTGGCCAGCCTTGGCCTGTCGATCAAGCACTAATTCGAGCTCGCGGCGCCCAAATTGCGCGATCTCCGCCGCTGCCTGTTCCACCGGCGTTAGGGCCGATGCCTGTGTTTCCTTTTCTTCGACTGACTTCATGTGATTTCTCCTTTTTCGATTCTCGACTTCCCTACTCAAGCTTCAAAACCATTTCCTTGTAGGTATCCAGTTAGCGTTTTGGGACTCGGGGCGCCGCTCATCGCGATACCACGGATCTTTCGAACCGACAGGCGGCCCGTAGCTGCCGGCTTGTGCCGAGCTCCGCTTTGATGGGGCCGGCGTGACAAGCGGCGCAGGTGCAAGTTTGCACGCGCAACCGACACAGCACGAAGGGCAGAACAGGCGCTTTCCCAGCAGCGGCCCGGCCTTATGAACCTCCGAAGGCAAAGCACCACACACCGAGCACCGATCCCCGCCCGTATTGGTTGATCGAACACACTTACCAAACATCGCCGCTCCTCACCCTAAATCTCCCTGGTCCAGAAAGTCTCTCGCGCTGCCGGGCTGCATAACCCAGTTAGGTTTTCGCTCCCGTGGCGGAGGTGCCGGCTGCGGCTCGTCCTGCTTTGGCCCCAGTGTCAGCCGCTCAAGCCCGGCCCAGTCCGCCTCCTTGAAACGATCCAGCCGCGTTCGACATAGGTGGAACATTGCCAGGTTTCCCGCCGCCAGGTCCAGCGGCTCGTTGCGCACACTGCCATCCTTCACCCACTCAGACCGCCCGTTGTCTCGCACGATGCGCGACTCGGAAGTAAGCCCCTGAAACCAGGAGTATTCATAGTCGGGGTAGTGCCAATACCCGCTTGGAAACTCGGACCCCTCCGCCGGTATCGGGAGGCGGAGCGCATCGTACACCGCCTGTTTGAGATATGAAGCCCCAAGCGTCAGGATGCGCAGCCCGCCGCGCTTCTTTGCCGCGTCCACTGGCGAGAAGCCCTCAATCGGACGGTCCCAGGCGTGGCCGCCTTTTGTAGGTACGACCGTTCGAACCGCCACCAGCGCCGCCCCCGCCGGGCCGTAAGCCGGCTGGGCATATCGGGCGGCAAACTGGTAAACCGCTTGCGGCCTGTAACCCGAGTCAATGCCAATAGCCCAGATCGGCAGCGCCCCGCCGTTCGCGTGGGGGAACTCATGCACCACGACTTCATGCAACGAATCCCAAACGGCCTTCTGCGAGGTGTCACCGGGGAGCACATCAGCGCCCACCGACCAGCATTGACCATCACGACCCCAGCCCTTGACTTCCACCTCCAGGCGATCCCCCTGAACGTCCACAAAACCAGTCAGCATCAAACACCCTTGCGGCGCTACACCCTGCTCGTAAAACTCACGCTTGCCATAAATCGAATCACTTGCAGGAGCCTCACCGCGTTCCACCCACGGCTCCGCCAATGTCGTATTGATGAAGGCCTGAAACTGCATCGGATTCCCCTTTGCGTCGAGAAAAGCGTCCACAATCTGCGCCAAGGTTTTCCACGGGGAGTACACATGCGAGATCCAGAAACCAGCCACGCCACGGAACGGCCGCTCTGCCCTCCATTCCGCCCGCTCACACGCGGCCCAGCGGTCCACGTCGCTCCAATGCGCCGAGCAGCCCGAACACTCGTAATATGCGCTCGCGGCTCGCTGTTCGCGCGGCAAGGAGTTATC
>DASWZM010000358.1:0-5435 GCA_036404455.1 Occallatibacter sp.
CTCTCCTGCGGCAGCGGAACCATGACGGGATCGGGGACGGATGCCTGCACGGTGACACTGAGCGCGGCAGCACCGAGCGGCGGCCTGTGCGTCAGCGTGTCGAGCAGCAACGCGGCGGTCACGGTGCCGGCCACGGTGACGGTGCCGGCCAATGCCACCAGCGCCGGGTTCACCGCGGCTGTGTCGGCGGTGGGGACCGCGCAGGCAGTGACGCTGACGGCGAATGCGGGCAGCGTCTCCAAGACCTTTGCGCTGCAGTTGAATGCAGCGGTGCCAACGCTGAGCATCAACTCGACCAGCGTGGCGTTCGGCAACGTGGCGCTCAATACGTTGGCAACGCAGTCCGTGACCTTGACATCCACCGGCACTGCGCCTGTAACGGTCAACTCGGCAGTGCTGACGGGTACCGGCTTCGCGCTGTCGGGGCCTGCGCTCCCGGTAACGTTGACTCCGGGACAGACGGCGACACTGAATCTGCAGTTCGATCCGATCGTTGCAGGTGTGGCGGCCGGTCAGCTGACGATCACCAGCAACTCGTCTACCAACGGCACGGTTCTGATTGCCCTGACCGGCACAGGCACGACGGCCTCATATGCGGTCGATCTGAGTTGGGATGCGCCCAGTAGCTCTGCCGATCCGGTAGTGGGCTATAACGTCTACAGATCATTGAGTGGCAGCTCCATGTATCAACTTTTGAATTCGTCGGTCGACACCGGAACCACATACGTGGACAGCAATGTCCAGAGCGGGCAGTCCTACGATTACTATGTAGTGAGCGTAGACGCTTCCGGGGTTGAAAGCGTCCCTTCCAACACCATCTCCGTGACAATTCCCTGAGCCTGTTATTCACCTCCGGCCAAGTGGCGGAAGAGGTTTGGCGGCGGTCACGAACGGCTATTGCGTTTTCAGGAATGGTGCACCTCGAAGTCGATCCCCATTTAGAGCGGTTCTCCAATTCATGTGCCCTGCCGATTCTGTGCAGGGTGGAGTTTTCTTCACAGAAAGCCACTTTGCGGCCTTGGTTTCGGGGTACAGCAATTGGAAAACAGCCATGGTCGACACGAGCCCCATCGAGTGACCACCCTGAACGAAATCAAGAGGTGCATAGTATTCCTGGAAACGCCGTAGATTCTCGCCGCAGTCTTTCGCAGGACTCTATCCAGAATGAATTCTTCAGGCCACGCCACTGGCTTTAATGAGGATGCGTTCAAAGACACTCCACGGCAACAGACGTCGCAGCAATACGGCCATCTTGGCGTTCCTTCCGAAGACGTAGCGGAGTTTGGGGTGGGGGTTGCCGAGGATTGCGGCGATGCCGTCGGCGACCTGCTGCGGATTGGCTCGGGGTTTGCCGGTTTCGATGTGGCTGCGCCATTTGGCGATGCGGGCGGCATTGGGCGATTGCGCGTCGGATAGCGCGTCCTGGGTGCGGGAGGAGATTTGGGCGTTGCGGGTCCAGATGTCGGTTTCGAAGGAGCCGGGCTCGACGAGAACGACCTGAATTCCGAGCGGCTTGAGCTCCAGGCGCAAAGTTTCGGACCAGCCCTCCAACGCGAATTTTGACGCGGAGTAGCTGCCGACGCCGGGGAAGCCGGAGCGGCCGGAGATGGAGGAGATCATGACGATGTGGCCTGCGCCCTGGCGGCGGAATTGGGGCAGAAAGGCGCGCGTGACGGCGGCCGCGCCGAAGAAGTTGGTTTCGAATTGAAGGCGCGACTCGGCGTCGGAGACCTCCTCAGCAAAACCGGCCATGGCGAAGCCGGCGTTGTTGATGAGGGCGTGGAGCGGGGACGGATGGGAGGCAATCGTGGCGGCGAGGGCGGCGATCTGTGCGGCGTTGGTTACATCGAGGGCGTGGAACTCGATGCGGTCGAGGACGCAGGCGGCCTGCGCGGCGGATTCAAGCTTTTCGCGGCGGGCAAGGTCGCGCATGGTGGCCAGAACACGCCAGCCACGGCGGCCCAGTGCGACAGTGGTCAGCAGGCCAAAGCCGCTGGATGCGCCGGTGATGAGGGCGGTTCGTTCGGTGGGCATGGTTGCGGATTCCTTTGAGAATTCAGATAAGCTCCACGCCCCAGAGGTCGTGCAGGTGGAGGACGCCTTGGACGGTTTGGTGGGCGTCTACGACGATGAGGGAGGTGATCTTGCGCTCTTCGAGGATGGCGAGGGCCGTGGCGGCGAATTCTTCCGGGGCGATGGTGCGGGGATGGGGGTTCATGGCTTCGCCGGCGGAGCGACTGAGGGCTGCGCCGCCTTCGCGTTCGAGCAGGCGGCGCAGGTCGCCGTCGCTGATGACGCCGCGGAGCAGGCCCTCGTCCTGCACGGTGGTGATGCCGAGCTTCTTCGAGGACATTTCGTAGATTACGTCGGTCATGGAAGTGGTGGGGCTGACGACAGGGACCTGATCGCCGGAGTGCATGAGGTCGCGAACGCGGGCCAGGCGCTTGCCCAGCTTGCCGCCGGGATGGAGTTCGGCGAAGTCCTCGGCGCGGAAGCCCTTGCGCAGGCTGACGGCGATGGCGAGGGCGTCGCCGAGGGCGAGCATGGCGGTGGTGGAGGCGGTGGGAGCGAGATTGAGGCCGCAGGCTTCACGCGCGACGCTGCAATCGAGGGCTACGTCGCTGGCCTGGGCGAGGGTCGAGTTCAGATCGCAGGTGAAGCTGACCAGGGCGTCGCCCTTGCGCTTGAGCATGGCGAGCAGGCGGAGGATTTCTTCGGTTTCGCCGCTGGAGGAGAGCGCGACGACGACGTCGCCGGGCATGAGCACGCCCAGGTCGCCGTGGACGGCCTCAGCGGGGTGCAGAAACAGGGCAGGCGAGCCGGTGGAGCTGAGCGTGGCGGCGATCTTCTGGGCGATGATGCCGCTTTTGCCCATACCGGTGACGACGACGCGGCCGTTCGACTCGCCGCAGCGGAGGATCAGTTCGACGGCGCGAACGAAGGGCTCGGCCATCTGGCCTTCAAGGCGCGCGGCAAGGGCTTCGAGGGCCGCGGCTTCGGTGCGGACCAGGGCGGCCGGCTGCAGATTGGCTGCTTCACGATTGCTGGGGCTGGACTGATTTGCTTGCTCGCTCATCGGCTTTTGATGGTAACAGCTTTCGGGGCGGGGTTTCGCGGCGGTGGATGAACGGACGACGAATGGGGTTTGTGGTTTCCCACCCTTGCCGCAAAAGCAAAGGCGCGGGGCCCGACCCTGAGGGTACCCCGGCGCCCCGGTGGGGCACCCGGCATATTGGGATAACCGGCACGAGGCCCCTGCGGTCTTGGCGCGCAGCGGTGGGTGGGGCGGATCGGTTGCTCGTACAATATGGGTGAGAGGCGAATCCCCGTGAAGCGCAACACATTGGTTTTGACCGCCGTTCTGTTCATACTGGCCATCTTTGCCTGGGCGGGGTGGGCCAACTGGGAGTACCGCAAGCAGGCGGCCGAGCGGCTGCTGGCCTCGGTTGCCAAGGGCGAACTGGTGGCCGATACGGCGGGCGGCGCGGCGAAGTATGTATCGCCGCTGACGGGCAAGGCGGCGCCGGAGTTTGCTCTCGAAGATCTGAGCGGGAGGAAGGTTTCGCTCAAGAGCTACAAGGGCAAGGCGGTGCTGATCAACTTCTGGGCCACGTGGTGCGCTCCGTGCAAGATCGAGACGCCGTGGCTGATCGAGCTGCGGAACCAGTACGCGGCGCAGGGATTTGAGATTCTGGGCGTTTCAGCGGACGACATCGACCGCGACGACGCGCAGAAGCTGAGCGAGGAGAAGAAGGAGATTGCGCGCTCGGCCGAGCAGATGCACATTCCTTACCCGGTGCTGATTGATGGGGCCACGCTCGACAAGGACTACGGCGGGCTGGATGAGCTGCCGGCGTCGTTCTTTGTGGACCGCAAGGGGACGGTGGTGGCGGCGCAACTGGGGCTGACTTCGAAAGACGACATCGAGGGGAATATCAAGAAGGCGCTGGGGGAGTAAAGGCAGCGGAGTTAGTGGGGTTAGCGGAGTTAGCGGCGCTGGCGGAGTTAACGGAGTTGGCGAGTTAGCGAGTCAGCAGGTTCGTTGCGGAGTTGGCAAGAGGGTAGAGGTTGATGCTGGGAAGGAATGCTGGAATTCGCGCTGCGGCGGCTTTGGCGCTGGGGATGGCGGCTTTGCTGGCGCAGGGGCAGGCGGATGCGCCGGGACGGCCGGTCTTGAAGGGCGCGGCGGTCGAGTTTCTGTTCCCGGAGCAGGTGACGGTGACGGCGGGCAAGGTCAGCGACGTGGCGCTGCACTTCCGCATTGCGCATGGACTGCACATCAATTCGCACACGCCAAAGGACGAGTTCCTGATTCCCACGACGTTCTGGATTCCGGAGGGCGCGGGCGTGCGGCTGGAGGGGGCAAGCTATCCGGCGGGGACGGAGTTTACGCTGCCGCTGGACCCCGGCGACAAGCTCAGCGTGTACACCGGGGAGTTTGTGATTCAGGCGCGGATTGTGGCTGAAGCCGGCAATCACCTGGTGGAGGCGAAGCTGCACTTTCAGGCCTGCGACAAGAGCATCTGCATGCCGCCGAAGACGATTCCGGTGGCGATCGACGTGATTGCAAAATAATAGGGAACAGGGAACAACCGGGCTCGTTCTCAAAAAAACCATTCTATGGTAAGATTGTCTTACCATGCAGACCAGGGTTTCGACGAAAGGCCAGGTCGTTCTTCCCGCGCCGCTTCGCCGCAGGCTAAATATTCGTGCCGGCGATTCGCTGGACATTGCCGTCGAGCAGGGCCGCATTGTGCTGACGGCTCCGAAGAGGAAGCATTTCAAGGCAAGAATTATCGAAGACCCCGTCACCGGCCTCCCGGTTATTGACGCGGGTCCCGATGCGCCTGTTCTTACCAGCGAGATGGTCCGTGAGCTGCTTGCTGACTTCCCATGAAATACCTGCTTGACGTCAGCGCGCTCATCGCCTATGGGTTCAGACAGCATGGCTTTCATGGCCGGGTCGGCGCCTGGATTCGATCCCGAACGGGCGATCGCTTTCTGACTTGTTCGATCACCGAGCTTGGATTCGTTCGAGTGCTTGGGAATGTGCGCAGCTATGGCATGGACGTAGCACAGGCAAGATCCCTGTTGATGGAACTGAAGGCGTGGAGAGCGATGCCGCTCGAGTTTCTGCCGGACGGGAACGACATCTCCGCACTTCCCGCGTGGGTAAAATCTCCAGCGCAGACCACGGACGGACATCTAGTGCAACTCGCGAGTGCCAATGGAGCGGTTCTGGCTACGCTGGATGAGGGTATTCCGGGGGCGTTTCTGATTCCGTAGGGGAGTGTCGCGGGAAATTCCAAGTCTCAGAGGCGAGACCTGGGGCACCCGGCTGGCGTCTCAGTGAAAGGCATGCGGTGAGAAGATGTCGACGACGAATAAGAAGACCGTATCCCTGGTTCTCGGAAGCGGCGGCGCTCGAGGTTTGG
>DASWZM010000359.1:0-4895 GCA_036404455.1 Occallatibacter sp.
GCGGACATTTTCACTTGCTAACGACATTGCCGAACAGGCGACTGCACGCCCGGAACACCTTTGAACCTGCCCACAAGCCGGTTTCTGGCCGCCCAAACAGTCGGGCAAACTCGAACTTACCGTAAACCCCGTATTCCGGGAACCGCAGCGCCAAGTTTGGATCGGCAACGGGCACGTAACTTCCGTTTTGGCGACCAATCGCCCGGAACACGAAGAACGCCGCTGTCGCAGTTCAGAGCCGTGTTCGACGATCGAGTGGGCTTGATAAGATTGGCTCATCTGACGCGACGGTTTGTAGGAAGATCATGGTCAAGACAACATCAGGCTTTTACGACGATCTCGCCGACTATTACCATTTGATCTTCGATGACTGGAACAAGTCCATCGAGCGTCAGGCGAGGGTCCTGAATAATCTACTTTTCAAACAAACGCAACAAGTTTTTCCGCAACCTTTAGAGCCGAGCCCTTTCAAAGGAGCGGGCTTTTCCGGAGCCTGTTTAGCTGTGCGGCTCGCGGAGGTAGATTTCGACGTAGTCGAGGTAGTTTCTGGCGTATTCGAGGATGAGGGCACGGTCGGAGCCGGAGAGTTCGCGGCGGAGTTTGGCGGGGAGGCCGGCCCAGAGGGTTCGGGGTGGGACGACGGTGTGCTCGGGGAGGACGGCGCCGGCGGCGATGATGGAGCCGGAGCCAATGCGGCAGTCGTTGAGGATAGTGACGCCCATGCCGATGAGGACCTCATCCTCGACGACGCAACCGTGGACGGTGGCGTTGTGGCCGATTGTGACCCAGTCGCCGACGAGGACGGGGTAGAGGTTGCGCTGGCCGTGGAGGACGGCGCAGTCCTGTACGTTGGAGTTGGCGCCGACGCGGATGGAGTGGACGTCGCCGCGGAGGACGGCGTTCATCCAGACGGAGGAATGCTCGCCGAGGGTGACGTCGCCAATGAGCTGTGCGGAGAGATCGACGTAGCAACTGGCGGGAACATGGGGCAGGCGGCCCTGGTAGCTGCGGATCATGGATTGAGGCCTCCCAAGGGAAGATTATTTCATTGCGACGACGCCCGCGGGCGAGTGGAAAGCGACGCGCGGCGGATGAGGCGGCGGCAGCGGGTTCCGAATTGGGCCGGGGGGGGCGCCGTTCGCGGGCGAAATGGCGCAAATTACCTTGAATCACATAAATCTCTGCCGATTGACGGCATGAGCTTGACCTGGGGGCCAAGGGTTCCGGTATCATGAGAGAAGCCCCTTTGGCAGGTTTGGAGGTGGGTTTTTTGGCAGAGGTTCGCGTACAGGAAGGCGAGCCGCTCGAAAATGCGCTGCGCCGGTTCAAGCGGAAGGTACAGCAGGAGGACATCATCAAGGAAGTGAAGCGTCACTCCTACTATCTGAAGCCCGGCGAGAAGCGCCGCGTGAAGGCAGCATTGGCACGCAAGCGGAATCGCAAGAAGGCTCGCAAAGAGGCTGACTAGATTCAAGCCATTCGTAACATGCGCCGCCCCGGCGGCTTCCACTGAAAGAGCGTGGGGGATAACAGAAAACCCAGACAGGCCTGGGGCGGGCTGTTGCGAGTTATTTCTTGGTTTCGTAGCGCGGCATTCGCGCAGCGTGTTCGTGTTATTCAAATCTGCGTGGTTCACCGGGCAGAGGAAACGATTCGCCGCTGGACTTGTTGCGGCCCGGGCCCTTGTTGTGGAAGCAGGAACGAAGACAGGGAAGCGGGACCGGCAAGTTTTTCTTGAGTCATGGCCGATTTCAGGGTGTTTCCCTTCTTTGGGGAAGCCGGCCATGGAATTTACAGACCGAGTATTGAAGTGCATCGATTGCGGCGCCGAGTTTGTGTTCACGGCCGGCGAGCAAGTATTCTTTCACGATAAGCAATTCACGAACGATCCCAAACACTGCAAGCAGTGCAAGGGGAAGCGCGTCCGCGGGGGACCGAGGATGCGCTCGGAGACGCGGACGACCTGCTCGGAGTGCGGAGTGGAGACCACGGTGCCGTTCAAGCCGACGCAGGGCAGGCCTGTGCTTTGCCGGTCGTGCTTCCAGAAGCAACAGGGGAAGGCTGACCCGGCACCGGACACTAGATCAGGGCCTGACTGAAAATCAGGTCGCCCTTGAAGCCCGATGGGAATCCGGCGGCGCGGACCAGGGTAGCGAGTTGCGCCCAATGGCGCTGGCTGTGGAAGAGCACGTGAGCCAGGAGCTTGCGCCGGGAGGGCTTTCGCGCCTCCGGCGGCAACCATGGGTAGTCCAGCGTCATGGTGTCGTCCCAGGCTTGGGCAGGGTCATTCAGGATGGCGCGGAAGATGTTGACGGCTTCGAGATGGAGGTCGAACAGGACATCGAGCGGGCCGGCGGGGACCCTTTCCCGATCCAGTTCCGGCAACCCTGCGATGCGCTGGGCCCAAAGCAGATCAACCGCCCAGATATGGCGGACGAACTCCTGCACATTGGTGGTTCGACCGATGTCGCAGGGGAGCCGAAGGAGAGCCGGGTTGGCGTCAAGGTGTGCTTTCCAGAAGTTGGCGGACTCGCAGTTCCAGGCGAGCAGCTCTTCATGAGTGATGGCGGGGGTCATATGGTTCTCCTGAGGGCGCGGTGGCCGATGTCGCGGCGATAGTAAATTCCTTCGAAATCAATCTCGGCCATGGCCTGGTAAGCGCGGTCCAGGGCTTCTCCAAGAGAGGGGGCGGCGGCGGCGGTGCTCAGCACGCGGCCTCCGGCGGTGACCAGTTGGCTGCCCAGGCGAGCGGAGCCGGAGTGGAAGATCTGGACCGCGGGAACGCGGGCGGCGGCGCTGAGGCCGGTGATGGGAAAGCCGGTTTTGTAGCTGCCTGGATAGCCGGAGGAACTGGCGACGACGCAGGCAGAGGCGCCGTGGGTCCAGCGGAGTTCGATTCCGTCGAGGCGGCCGTCGATGGAGGCTTCGAGGGCGTCAACGAGGTCGGATTCGAGGCGGAGCAGGATGGCCTGGGTTTCGGGATCGCCGAAGCGGGCATTGAATTCGAGAACCTGGGGACCGCGGGCGGTCATCATGAGACCGCAGTAGAGGACGCCGACGAAGGGCGTATCCTCCTCGGCCATGCCGCGGATGGTGGGCTCGGCGATGTGGCGGAGAATCCACTCCTTCATGCCGGGCTCGAGGAGGGCATCGGTGGAGTAGACTCCCATGCCGCCGGTGTTGGGTCCGGTGTCGCCCTCGCCGATGCGTTTGTGGTCCTGGGCGGGGACGAGCGGTGCGACATGGTTGCCGTCGGAGAGGCAGAGGAAGCTGATCTCGTCGCCTTCAAGGAACTCCTCAATGACGACCTGCTGCTCGGCCTCACCAAGGAGCGAGCCGGTGAAGAGGCCCTGCGCGGCCTCGATGGCGGTATGGCGGGACTGGCAGATAAGGACGCCCTTGCCGGCGGCGAGACCGTCGGCCTTGACCACGATTGGCGGGTGGAAGATTTCGACGGCTTTATCGAGTTCGGCGGCGGTGGTGCAGACGGCGTAGTTGGCGGTGGGTATGTTATGGCGCTGAAGAAAGCGCTTGGCGAAGCCTTTGCTGGATTCGAGCATGGCGGCGGCGCGGGTGGGCCCGAAGACGCGGAGGCCGCGTTCCTGTAGGGCATCGACAATGCCGAGAGAGAGCGGCAGCTCGGGGCCGACGATGGTGAGGCCGGGCTGTTCGTCCTGGGCGACGCGTATGAGAGCATCGAGGTCGCGAAGGTCGACAGGGACGCAGCGGGCGATCTGGGCGATGCCGCCGTTGCCGGGGGAGCAGACGACCTCAGTGACTCGATTGCTGCGCTTTACCGCCCAGGCCAGCGCATGCTCGCGGCCTCCGGAACCGAAGATCAAGACTTTCATTGGCGCTTCCCTACGCTTCCTGTATTGCTGATATTGCCCAAACCTGAAAGGTTATCTGAGCAAAGCTGGGTTGGGAAGTCAAACCGCGAGCGGGAATGTCCAGGAGTACCGGTCCCCTATACTTATCCGTGGTGAACCGGGAGACCGGACGCAGGGGCCAGCGGGAGAGACGCACCATGGTGGAAACTCGGATAAAGCCGTACTTTCAGGAAGTTGAAGAGAAAGCCCGGCGCGAGGAGCAGACGCGGGTTTACCGTCGCAATCAGATATTTGGGCTGTTGCTGGTGGCGGGGGCGATTCTGGTCTTCTGGCTTTTCCGGACCAATCCGAAGTGGATATTTACGCCGGGGTGGTGGCGGCCGTGAGCACGATGGCTGCGCAGGCTGACTCGCTGGTTGTGGTGCTGGTGGGGCCAACGGGGAGCGGGAAGACGGCGCTTGCGGTGGAGTTGGGCGAACGGTTTGGCGGGGAGATCGTCAGTTGCGACTCGGTGGCGGTGTACCGAGGGATGGACCTGGGGACGGCCAAGCCAACGACCGAGCAGCGGGCGGGGGTGCGGCACCACCTGATCGATGTGACGGAGCCGGACGGGCCGTTTACGGCGGGGGAGTACAGCAGGCAGGCTCGGGCGGCGCTGCGGGGAATTGCAGGGCGCGGAAAGCTGCCGATTGTGACCGGTGGAACGGGGCTTTATCTGCGAGCGCTGACAGAGGGGCTATTTGCCGGACCGGAGCGGCAGGAGGGGCTGCGGGCGCGGCTGAAGCGGAGCCGGCTGAGGCTTGGCGAGGGTTGGCTGCACGGGGTGCTGGCGCGGCTGGACCGGGCGTCGGCGGAGCGGATTCACGTGAACGATACCGCGAAGCTGATTCGGGCGATCGAGGTTTGCCTAGCGGCGAGGAAGCCGTTGTCGCAGATGCTGGGTCGCGATCCGCTGACCGGATTCCGGCTGCTGCGGATTGGGCTGAACCCGCCGCGGAAGGCACTGTACGAGCGGCTCAACAGCCGAGCCGCGACGATGTTTGCGGCGGGGCTGGTGGAAGAGAC
>DASWZM010000360.1:0-2773 GCA_036404455.1 Occallatibacter sp.
CAGCACGGTCACGGCCTTGATCCGCTTCTCGTCGGTCAGATATTTCAGCCGCTTCTCACGGATTTTGTCGGCGGCAACGCGGTTGACGCGGTCGGCCTTGGCGGCCAGGTTGAGCTCCTCCAGCTCCTCATACGGGAGAGCGAGAAAATTGCGGTACTCAGTGGACATGGTTCTCCTTTTGGCGGAAAAGGTGCAGTCCCGGCGTTCGATGGCGCTGGCGGCTGTTGTAGGTCTTGTGAACATAGGGTAACGCGCCTCGGCCCGCCGCGCATAAGAAAATCTTGAATTCGATGCGCTGGGAATGTGGAAGAACGGGGTCAAACCACGGGCCACTCAAGACCCAGGATCGGTTTCTGGCGGTTAAACCCTGCCCGTCGGCCACCGTGCTGGAGTACTCTGGTTGCTCAGGAGAATCTCGCATCCGATGCCCAACCCGCACCGCCTCGCCCTTTCCGTTCTGGCCGTTTTCGCCGTTGCTCTCGCCGCCGTCCGCGCCCAGCAACCTTCGCCCCCTGCACCCACAGAGGACTACGTCCGCGCCCACTACACAAAGTACGAGTTCCGCATCCCCATGCGCGACGGCAAGCGGCTCTTCACCGCCGTCTACGTGCCCAAGGACCCCGCCGGCGGTCCGTATCCTTTCCTGATGGACCGTACCCCCTACAGCGTCGGCCCCTACGGCGAGGACCAGTATCCAAAGCACCTCGGCCCCTCCGAAGAGTTCGAGAAGAGCGGCTACATCTTCGTCTATCAGGACGTGCGCGGGCGCTGGATGAGCGAGGGCGAGTTCCAGGAAATGCGCCCCCACATCGACGAAAAGAAATCCCCTCAGGACGTCGACGACGCCTCTGACACCTATGACACCATTGACTTCCTGCTCAAAAACGTCGCCAACAACAACGGCAAGGCCGGCATCTGGGGCATCTCCTACCCAGGTTTCTACACCTCGGCCTCCATCATCGATTCCCACCCCGCCCTCGTCGCTGCCAGCCCGCAGGCGCCCATGACCGATCTCTTCCTGGGCGACGACGCCTACCACGGCGGAGCTTTCATGCTCTCGGCCAACTTCGGCTTCTACGCCTTCTTCAAACCCAACCAGAACCCGGAGACCCCCAAGCCCACCGTCGGCTTCGATTTCGGCACCCCGGACAGGTACAAGTTCTATCTTGAGGCCGGGAACATCGCCAACCTCGACAAGCTCTACCTGAAAGGCTCCAACTGGCTGTTCAACGACCAGGCAAAGCATGACACCTACGACTCCTACTGGCAGGCGCGGGACCTTTCGCGGCACATGAAAAATGTCCACTGCGCGGTGCTGGTGGTGGGCGGCTGGTATGACGCGGAAGACCTTTCCGGCCCCTACCGCACGTTCTACGCCATCAACAAGTTCAATCCCGACACACCCACCACGCTGGTCGAAGGCCCCTGGGTCCACGGCGGCTGGGCGCGCGGCGACGGCAACCATCTGGGCGATGTGCAGTTCAACGCCAAGACCAGCGAAACCTTCCGCGCCAACATCCAATTCCCTTTCTTCGAGCATTACCTCAAGGGCAAAGGCGCGGCTCAGCCCAAAGCCGTTGTGTTTGAGACCGGTACCAATGTTTGGCGCAGCTTTGACGCCTGGCCGCCCAAGGCCGCCACGGCCAAAACCCTCTACTTCCACTCCGGCGGCAAGCTCAGCTTCGACCCGCCTGCCGAAACCAAGGGCGTGGACGAGTACGTCAGCGACCCCAACCATCCCGTTCCTTTTGTCGGCTACACCACCGACACCGTGCCCCAGCGCTACATGGTGGACGACCAGCGCTTCGCGAGCTATCGCCCCGACGTGCTCGTCTATGAGACAGACCCGCTGGAGGAGGACGTGACCATCGCCGGTCCCATCTCGCCCAAACTGAAAGTCGCCAGCTCCGGAACAGACTCGGATTTTGACGTGAAGCTCATCGACGTCTATCCGGAGAACTACCCTGACCCGGACGACTCGCTCAACGGCAACAAGCGCATCCTGGATGCGCCGCCGCTGCACATGGGCGGCTACCAGCAGTTGTTGCGCGGTGAACCCTTCCGCGCCAAGTTCCGTAACAGTTGGGAGAAGCCCGAGCCGCTGACGCCAGGCAAAGAGGCCGACATCGACTTTGCGATGCCCGATCTGTTTCACACCTTCCGCCGCGGCCACAGCATCATGGTTCAGGTCGAGAGTTCCTGGTTCCCGCTGACTGACCGCAATCCGCAAACCTTCACCGACATTCCCAAAGCCAAACCGGAAGATTTCCGGAAGGCCACCGAACAGATCTTCCGCCAGAAGGACGCCGCCTCCGGCGTTGAAGTCCTGGTATTGCCAAAGATGTGAGAGCAGTTCGCATCCGGTGGACAGAATCCCTCATCCATCGCCTACCGGCACAAAGAAGAGGACGCAGAGTGAAAACCATACCAGTTGGCAGCGAAAAAGCCCTGATTCTACTTGCGCTCGCAGCAGCGCCCTTTCTGATTGGTTTTGGGGCTGGTTGCGGCGACTTCTGGCAGGCGCCAACCGGCTCGACCGGCACCACAGCCAGCACCACGACGCTCATGGCATCCACCACCACGCCGGTTGTGGGTGCAAGCGTCACTTTGACGGCTACAGTTTCGCCTTCGACGGCCACGGGAACGATCACGTTTTATAACGGCACCACCTCGCTCGGAACCGGAACCCTGACTTCGGGAACGGCGACGCTGCAGACAACGTTCAGCTCCGCCGGGACGTTCTCGATCACTGCCGCCTACGGCGGAGACAGCA
>DASWZM010000361.1:0-2372 GCA_036404455.1 Occallatibacter sp.
CCAGTAAATGGCACGGCAGTGCAGGGATTTGGGTGGGACATTGATTCTCCGTTCTCCGCTAATCGGGGAGAACTATTGCCGGTCGGCGGTTACGGACATACGGGATTCACGGGGACTTCGCTGTGGATTGATCCGGCGACTAAGACTTACATCGTGCTGCTGACCAATGCCGTGCACATGAATGTGGTGCCGCCGAAAGAGAAGGGAAGCGCAGTCGCGTTACGGACGAAGGTCGCGACGGCGGTGGCGGCCGCGCTGGCGCTCGATCCCTCCGAAGCCGAGAAGATGCGGGTGGCAACCATCACCGGCTACAACGAAATGCAGAGCGCGGCGCGCAAGTTGGCGGTGCGGAACGGAGCCGTGAAGACGGGAATTGACGTGCTCGAGGAGACGAAGTTCGCGGCGCTGCATCCCGCCAGGGGCGGGGCTCCGCGAAGCATAGGACTGCTCACGAATCAGACCGGCGTGGACTCGGAAGGCCGCCGGACGATTGACGTGCTGGCGAACGTACCAGGGATTTCGCTGGACGCGATTTTCAGCCCAGAACATGGGGTGACGGGGACGCTGGATACGACGGACATCAAGAATGCGAAGGATGCGGCGACCGGAGTTGCGGTGTATAGCGTGTACGGGGCGAGCGACGCGGCGCGGCGTCCGCCAATGGACGTGCTGAAGCGGTTGGACGCGGTGGTGATCGATCTGGCGGATGCGGGCGCGCGGTTTTACACCTACGAAACCACGATGGGATATTTTCTGGAAGCAGCCGCGAAGGCGGGAATTGAAGTAGTTATTCTCGATCGGCCGAATCCGATTACGGGGTCGTTTGTGCAGGGGCCGGTTCCCGATTCCAATTCGAATGCCGGGCGGGAAAGCTTTACGAACTACTTTCCCGAGCCGGTGCGCCACGGGATGACTTTGGGTGAGCTCGGGAAAATGTTCAATGCCGAGCGGCACATCGGGGCGCGACTCGATGTGGTTGCGATCGTAGGTTGGCAGCCGGGGGACTGGTTCGATTCGACCGGCCTAGCGTGGGTGAATCCTTCGCCCAATCTGCGGAATTTGACCGAGGCGGAGCTTTATCCGGGGGTGGCGCTGATTGAAGGGACGAATGTCTCGGTGGGGCGCGGCACGGATACGCCGTTCGAAGTGCTGGGCGCACCCTGGATCAAGAGCAGGGAATTAACCGCATACTTAAACGCCCGCGGTATTCAGAGTGTGCGGTTCGTGCCGATTGTTTTCACTCCGGCATCGAGTAATTTTGCGGGGGAACGGTGCGAAGGCGTGAACCTGATTGTTCTGGATCGGAATACGCTGGACTCGCCGGAATTGGGGATTGAGCTGGCCTCGGCGCTCCATAAGCTGTATCCGAACGACTTCAAGATGGAGCGGATGGCGGATCTGCTCGTGAATCAGGCAGTGTTTGAGGCAATCGAAGCGGGCGAGGATCCGAGACGGATTGCCGAGGACTGGCAGGAGCGGCTGGAGGGATTTGTGCGGTTGCGGGAAAAGTATTTGTTGTACAAGTAGCGGGCGCATAACTTTCAGCGCACGGGCCAACATGCGATTTGCCACCCGTGCTTAGCTAACTCGTGCTTCGCAGATCAGGCTTCGCAGTTCATGAGTCGCAGCTCATGGTTCGCGCTCGGACTCCTCAGCTACAATGACTCGATGACCCGGAGTACGCAGATCGGCCATGCAGCTAACCGGCACTCCGGTGCGCGCATCTGAGGTTGCAAGCGTGTCGCGAATTATCCTGAAGAGGTAGGTCTTCGATGAGGACTCGTTCTGCTTCTATTTGGGTTTTGCTGCTGGCAGGGATAGGGATGACGATCGCGGCGGCGCAGACATCGTCGGCCCCGAATCCGGTTTCGCCCTCGGTGGAGTCTGAGAAGCCTACGCTGACCATTCCAGCGGGAACGAGGGTTCAACTATCGCTGAAGCAGGCGATTTCGACAAAGACAGCTAAAGACGGAGACCCGGTATACGCGGAGACTGCCTTTCCGTATGTGGTCAATGACCGGGTCGTGATTCCGGCTGGGACCTACATCCAGGGAAGGATCGAGCGCGCGCAGCGCGGCGGTCACGTAAAGGGGCGCGCCGAAGTGCTGATCCACTTCACCTCGATGATTTATCCCAACGGTTATACGGTGATGCTGGGGGGCTCGGTGGAAAATACGCCTGGGGCGGAGAAGACGTCGATGAAAGATTCGGAAGGGACGATTCGCCAGGATAGCGACGCTGGGAAAAAGGCCAAGGAAGCTGCGGGCGGGGCAACCACGGGAGCCGTGATCGGTGCTGTAACCGCTGGAGGCAAAGGAGCCGGAATCGGAGCGGGAGCTGGAGGAGTGGCAGGGCTGGCGGTCGGAATGCTC
>DASWZM010000362.1:0-13224 GCA_036404455.1 Occallatibacter sp.
GAGACGGTAGCCCGATTGGCCTCCACGCCGTCCACCATCAGCCCGGTTCCGCCGGTGTCGCTCACGTTCTGGTCGAGAAAGGCGCTCATCGCGGTCGCGTAGTCGTTGTCGAAGATGGGCAGAGCCTTCAGGTCGCTCGAAGTCATGACCGAGGAGTCCCGGTTCACGTCCGGCGCGGTCAGATCCTCGCTGGAGTCCGCGCTGACGTGCACGCTGGTGGAGAGAGTAGCGATGGGCAAAACGATCCGCAACGGCGCGGCCAAGGGCAGCGCGGCCGGCGCGGCGGCAACGGACCCGCCCGCAGGCCCGGCCGGCGCGGCAATCACCACCAGCGTACGCACGGTTTCAAATCCCGGCTCAGACACCACCAGCGTGAAGGCGCCGGCGTGCGGCGCCACGATCTGGAAGTTACCGTCATCGCCGGAGTGAATGGTGCCCGCAACCGTTCCGTTGGGGTCCAACAGGTCAACCTCGGCGCCGGGCACAATGGCGCCGGCCGGGTCGGCCACTACGCCATGGACGGCCGGGGCGGGGTGCGGCGCGGGGCTGGATGTGCTGGCGGCAAGGGCCGCGCAGGGCATAAGCAGGACAAGTCCGAGAGCAAAAGAGCGCATAGTGCCAATCTCCAAGGCGAACACGATGTGACGTGCAGGGAAGCAGGAAGAGAAAGTCCGTGCTTACAACAAAAAGAGAACCACTTCTATTATCGGATGAATCCGAGCGCAAATGGTTGCCAAAAGAGAAACAATTTACTTTCTGAACACAATCCCTGCAGGCAGGACAGTCGAACCGCGTGGCGCCCAGAGCCGAAGTGCAGCGAAATGAGCGGCTTACGCGGTGGGAACATACGGGCAGCCATGGAGCGCCCCAATTTGAGGGCGTCCCAAAGCATGAACTTTGTGGATTACGGCCGTAAATCGATTTTCTCGGGACTCAGCGCTGCCGTCCAGTCCGCCGGCGAATCCACCAGCACGTCCGGCTGGTTGGCCGTCAGGGTTTCAGGCGCCAGCCCAAAGGTGCAGCCGATCGCCCATGCCCCGCCGTTCCGCGCCGTCAGCACATCCACCTGGCTGTCGCCGATCAGCACCGTCTCTTGCGGCGCCGCGCCTGCCTCGGCCATGACCGCCAGGAGCCCCTCGGGATCCGGCTTCTTGCTGCTAAAGCTATTGCCTCCGTAGATTTGCAGAAAATAGGGCGCGAGCCCCAGGGCCGTGCAGATGTCCCGCGCCGGGCGAACCGGCTTGTTGGTCAGCACGGCCATGGTTCGGGGCAGGTCGTGCAGATCCTTCAGCGCCCGCAGCGCCTCCAGCACCCCGTCGTAGGCGTAGGTGAAGTCCAGTTTGTGGGCGCGATAGTAGTCCAGGAAATAGGCGTAGGCCGTGCTCAGAAACTCCTCGTCCACAGGGCTGCCGTACGCCTCGGCGAACGCCCTGCGCACCAGCATCAGCGCGCCGTCCCCAATGAACCCCGCGATCTCAGCATCCTCAAGCGCCGGGTGCCCAAAGTGAAGCAAAGTCGCATTGACGCTGTTGCACAGATCCTGCGCCGAGTCGATCAGCGTGCCATCCAGATCGAAAACCAGCAGTTTCAGCCGTTCCACGGGAATCGGGTGAAATACGCGAACCATGCTTTCAGTGTAACGGGCGGGCGCTGGCCGCCGGTCCATCATCCGAAGGGGGGTAGTGTCCTAATTTGAATTCCAAATACTCAAGCGCATGGATTGGTTTCCCGGTTGCACGAGCACAAAGGCGCTTGCGACGTATGATGGCACATATCGGGGGAACTGAATGATCCAAGACACGCTCCATCAATTGTTTCAGGTCCACTATATCCACGAAGTTCTCCATCTGCTGAGTGGGTGCGTCGGCTCGTTTTTTGGAACCTGGGCTTATTTTTCGATCTTCCGAAGGCGCAGAATCGAAGAAAGAGCCTAGGGACATTGCCAAGAAATCCGTTTCGAGCGAAGGGGACGGGCTTCAGTGAAGGGCAAGGGCTTCAACCCCTGAGGGACGCTTTTCGGGAAGTCCTTCCGTCATTCTCCCGTTTTCCCCATCCGGTTGAGCCCGCTTCCGTCAATGGCTATAGTTTTTAAACAGGTTCTTCGACAATCCAAGAATACAAGCAGCATAAAAAAGGCAGGCGAGGCCTTCCCGTGGGAATTTCAAGGCCTCGCCTGAGGAACAACTCGTTTGCGAGCCGGCCCATGCCGCCCGCTGAAACCACCGGGCACTGACAACCGGTTGCTGTCAACATTGAACTGCCAGCTTCGAGTTGCTAGCTGTCAGCTATGAGGTGTCAATGCACCCGAATGTCGCCCGATCCCGTTTCGACCCGTACCGTCGGACCACCGCCGCCCACCTTGCCGGTCATGTGGTGGCGATCGAACGATCCCTGCACCGTCATTTCGGGGTCGCTGGAAATGCGCCCCGAGCCGGTGGAAGCATCGAGCGTGAAGCCCGCTTTCCCGGGCCAGAGCTCGATGCTGCCGGAGCCCGTCCCAATCTTCCACTCCGCGGACGGCGATCCGCTTACCTTGATGTCGCCGGAGCCGGTGTGGGCGCGCAGGCCGCCGTTCAGGTTTTTGAGCTCGACGTTGCCCGATCCCGTCTCGGCCTTCACATCGCCCTGTCCGGTCTGTTCGACGTAAATGTTGCCCGACCCGGTGCCCGCGCTAAAGCCCCCGTGCAGCCCGGTCGCGTGAATATTGCCCGAACCCGTGCTCAGCTTGGCGTTTTCACCCACGCCGTCGTCGGTCACGTTGCCCGACCCCGAGGCGGCATCCAGATAAGCGTCCGCCGGGGCCTGAATCTCATAGTCAATGCTGATGTTGTGCAGGTTTTCGTGGCGTGCGCCGATGCGGACGATGTTGCCCGTCTGCTCGATCGGGGGATTGGCCGCAAGCTGCCGCACTTTGTCCTCGTTGCCGCCCCAGTTCGAATGCACCTTACCGAAGATATGCACCTGGTTGCCCGAGCCCTGCGTCAGGTGGACGTTGCCCGCGCCGGTGGCCACCGACAGCTCCACCCGCCCGTTGACCGTCAGGTTGCGCTCGAAGGTAGCCTCGTTAGCCAGCACCGGAACCGCTGCCAGCGCCAACACCGCCGTTGCCAGAAAAACATGCTTCATCGTGTTCCTCATTTCTTTTAGAGGTCAGGGACCAGAGATCAGCCATCAGAGATCAGGTCCAGGCGCTGACCCCAAATCCACCTGCATCCCGCTTGCCAAACCAGCCCTTGCCGTCAACCCCATTGCTTTCAGGCAGCCTACGGCCCCGCCAGACTTTTCTCTGGCATTTTCCGTGTCCGCTTTCGAACACCACTGTACGCAGCCGGACACGCCGATGCCAACGACCGGAACAACCGGCAGCCCTCCAAAAGCCGCAGCCTGAGAAGTGTACGCACGCCAGCACAGCTCCGTTCCATACTTCCTGACCACTGATCCCCGATCTCCGATCTCTGAAGTGCTATCCTCACACCGAGATGCACGGTCTCGCCTTCCTGAAATTTGTCGCCGTGGCCATGCTCATTCTGGCCAACGCCTTCTTTGTGGCCGCCGAGTTCGCCCTGGTCTCCATCCGCGACACGCGCATCGAACAAATGCTCGCCGGCGGCGTTCCCGGGGCCCGCGCCGTTCTCCGCCTGCAGCAGGACCTGGACGACTTCCTCCCCGCTGTCCAGCTCGGTGTCACCCTCTGCTCGCTGGCTCTTGGCTGGCTCGGCGAGCCGTTTGCCGCCTCCGTCCTGTTTGGCTGGCTCAGCGCACTCCACCTCTCGCAGCCCTGTGCCCTCATTTACGCCCACATCGTCGCCGTCACCCTGGGCTTTGCCCTCATCACTTACCTCCACGTGCTGGTCGGCGAACTGGTCCCCAAGTCCCTTGCCCTGCGCCGCGCCGAGGCTCTCGCCGTAGCTGTCGCCCCGGCCATGCTCGTCTTCATGGCCGTGGTCCGTCCCGCCGTCCGCTTCCTCAAGAGCTCGGCCGGCGTCATCCTCCGCGGCTTCGACATCCAGTTGACCGAGCGCGCCGCCGTCCATTCGCCTGAAGAGCTGAAGCTGATCGCCACCGCCGCCCGCCGCATGGGCCTGCTGCCCAAGTTCCAGGAGATGCTCATCCACCGCACCCTGGAATTGGACGAGGTCTCCATCCGCGAAATCATGACCCCGCGCCAGAAGATCTTCTCCCTGCCCTCCAACATGCTGGTGGAAGATGCCAGCGCGCGCGTCATTGAACGCAAGCGCTCCCGCGTTCCCGTTTACGACGAAACCCGCGGCCCCGAGCACATCGTGGGCGTCGTCTACTCGAAGGACTTGGCCCGCCTGATGTACTTCCGCCCCACGGCGCCGGGCGCCGCAGAGCCTGCCCCGAGCCTGCCGAGGGGTCTCGCTTCCGAGAGCCGGGAGACTACGAATCCCCGTCCACGTCCCGCCGCCACGTCTTTCGTCGAACTAAGACTGAGCCAGGTCATGCGCGACGTCCTCGTGGTCCCCGAGACCAAGTCCGTCCTCGACCTGATCCGCGACTTCCAGCAGCGCCGCCGCCACCTGGCCATCGTGGTCGATGAATACGGTTCCACCGTCGGCCTAGTCACGGCCGAAGACGCCATCGAGCAGCTTACCGGAGAATTGGAGGACGAGTTCGACTCGCCTGCCATCCCTGTCCTCACCACTGCATCGGGCGCGCTGCTGATGGATGGCGGCGTCAATCTGCGCGACCTCGAAACCCAGATGCAATGGCGTCTGCCCCGCGAGGGCGGCGTAGAAACCCTCGCCGGCTTCCTTCTCATGCGCCTCGGCCACATTCCCAAAGAGGGGGAAAGCACCGTTTTTGAAGCCCGCCGCCTCACCGTGGTAGAAATGGAAGGCCGCCGCATCGCCAAGATTCGCGTCGAACCGGTCGAGCAGGAGTTACCGGCTGAGGAGTAAGTGAAAAATCGAGATAACTTGCCGCAAAGGCCTCAAGAAGGATTGACTAGAGCATGTTATTACCTATGGGGCGCGATCCCAATAGTCAATAACAGGCTCTAGTTATGATTGGAGCCGATCTTTCTCTCATTCGTGCGTGAGCAGCGTCACATAACTTCGTAGCTTGAGGATCTCTGCGAGCCGGAGAACTCTCGTGCGGTAATGTCCTAAGACTGCGTTGCTTAGGCACCTGGAATCTGGATTTGAGTTACGTCTAGAGATGCTGTGAGCAACCGCATAGTCTGCACCCCTCTGCTTGGGGGGGCGACAGAAACATTAAAACGAAAAATTGAGTTGCGGAAAACCATTGGAGCATCTGGGACTTTCCCGCCCGCGTAATCCACAATGCAATTGACAAAAACAAAAGGCACAGGAGCGCCGTTCGACGTGTTCCCTGCAAAATTCTTCGCCAAATATTCAAGGGAAACCTCGCAACCATTGAACGTCGCCTCTCTCCCCATGGTCACCGGGCCTCCGCCACGGCAGTTCATTCCAGATGCTTTTGCAAATACCTTTTGGCTTTCCGGCAAAAGGGCTTCAGATTTGTAGTTGATGAACAAGCTGGTCGTCTGCCATACCTGCGGCAAGTCTGGGTATTGTTGCTGAACTGATGAGAGCTTATCGGAAATCTGTTTGAGTTCAGGGGGATTCGGCTTTTCAGAACCGGATTTTGCGAGTTGAATGGCAGTAGAAACAGAGCTGAGACTGGCGTTAACTTTTAAGTCCTTGATGTCTTTTTCTATACCTTCAAGGCGATCGGCAGTCTGTTGCTGGAATCTTGCATCTTCCGCGCTCCGATTATTCGCTTGATAGATAGCGGTTGCCGCAAAGGTTAGCAAAGCGACGATCATCGTGGCGCTGACACCTAATGGGGCCAACTCTCGCGCAACTTTGACAAATTTCCGCCATCCATGCGGGTTAAGCAGATCGCCGAATTCTCTGAGACCATTGGCAACTTGGGTTTTGATCTCGCCACTCAGCCAGCGCTTGTCTTCTGCGGTTAGCTTCATATCGTCCTGTTGGCTAGTGGAGGATTGTACTTTAGGAAAGGCGATTGCGGTTGCCATAAGGCAAACTCCCGCGGTACGCTAGTCAATAGCGTCACAGGGCGCAACAAATCAGAAACAAAAGTGACCCGCTGGCAGGCGGGTTTTCTCGTGCCTTGGATATTACTCTTTTGATTCTACTGGAGCAATTCTTGTACAGACCAGATGTGATCGGTGATGCCGGATTCCATCGCAGGCGTCACGCGCAACGTCTGATGGCGACGGCAAAAGTTGTAGTACGCAAACCATAGAGAGTAGGCCGCTTCCAGGTTTTCGTGTACCGTTGCGCAAGGGTGCTACAATCATTGCCCGACGGAGGGAAAGAAATGCGGAAAGCGGTCCGGTTTATTCTTGTCTGCGCCTTATTGCTCCTGCCGGGGGTTTCGCGCGCAGGGGAGCGGTTCGACGGCAAGTGGCTCACCACTGTCACATGCCCTGCAAAAGGGAAGACCGAGGGCTACACCTGGAAGTTTCCCAGCGTGGTTAATACCGGGAACTTTCGCGGAGAGCACGGCACCGCGGGGGAACCCGGCTACCTGCTGATCGAAGGCAAGATAGCCGACGATGGCACCGCCAAACTGTCCGCCAACGGCCTGGTCGCCTCCAGAAAATACGGCACTGGAATCTTCACCACTCAGGGCTCGGATTACAGCTACGACATCAAGGCCCAATTCAAGGAGACAGAGGGCACGGGCCTCCGCGACAAAGGCCTCGGCATCGCAGGCCGCCCCTGCACCTTCGACTTCGTCAAGCAGTGAACCACCCAGTTTGCTTGAAGTCCGCGAACTTGCTAACTCGCCTGCCCTGGCCTGAGCCAGGCAATTGGAGCATTCGGCCTAGCGCGCGCCCTCGTTCAGCCGATACAATAGCTGGCTGGCCGCGGCCAGGGTCCACCCATGTGCCAGACCCGATGAGCGGCTGCGCAGACCGCCGCGGCTGGAGGAAGACCAATGGCAGACAAGAGCAAGCGGAAGCACCACGACCACGAGGGGGAGGACAAGCCATCGGGCGGCAAGAAGCATGCCGAGGCGCCGATGTCCCCAGCCAACGGCAACACCCTGCAATTGGGCAAGGATTGCGACTACGACCGCGAGCTGCGCCGCTTGCAGGTTGAGCTGGTCAAGCTCCAGGAATGGATTCGCCACGAAAACCTGCGCGTGGTGGTTCTCTTTGAAGGCCGGGACGCGGCCGGCAAGGGCGGCGCCATCAAGCGCATCACCGAGTCCCTGAACCCCCGCGTCTGCCGGGTGGTGGCGCTGGGCACGCCTACCGAGCGCGAAAAAACCCAGTGGTACTTCCAGCGCTACGTCCCCCATCTGCCCGCGGCCGGGGAGATGGTGCTCTTCGACCGCAGTTGGTACAACCGCGCCGGCGTCGAGCGCGTGATGGGCTTTTGCACCGAGCAGCAGTATCAGGAGTTCATGCAGAGCTGCCCGGAGTTTGAGCGCATGCTGGTCCGCAGCGGCATCCTGCTCATCAAGTACTGGTTCTCAGTCAGCGACGAGGAGCAGGAGCGGCGCTTTCAGGACCGCATGAACAAACCCACCAAGCGCTGGAAAATCAGCCCCATGGATCTGGAGTCCCGCAAGCATTGGGCGGATTACTCCCGCGCCAAGGACGAGATGCTCGCCATCACCGACACCAAGCAGGCGCCGTGGTACGTGGTTAACGCGGAAAAAAAGGAGTGCGCCCGGCTCAACGTCATCCGCCACCTGCTGTCCATGATCCCCTATCGCGATATGACTCCCGAGCCGCTCACCCTCCCCAAGCTCGAAAAGTCCAAATATGTCCGCCCTCCCATGAGCGAGCAGAATTTCATTCCGGAGGTCTACCGGTAGGGAATCTCTGAACAAGTCGTTCCGGTGAAGGCGGCATTCCCTCAGGGGCTAAAGC
Source organism: Occallatibacter sp. (assembly GCA_036404455.1). Classification (GTDB taxonomy): domain Bacteria; phylum Acidobacteriota; class Terriglobia; order Terriglobales; family Acidobacteriaceae; genus Telmatobacter. The sequence goes on from DASWZM010000362.1 coordinate 7,901, forward strand.
CCACATTGATTTTCCGGCACATACGTACGGGCTGAAGCCCGTACCCTTCACGACATCAGCTTAATCAGAGGTTCCCTAGAGCGGTTCCACAATCCATTTGCCATTTGTGGCACCGCGAACGGTGGCTTCTACTTCAACCCCAGCGATGGAGACCTATCGCCGGGGACCGCGGAGCAAAAAAAGCCACTTGGCAGTCGTGGTTTCGCGGTATAGCAATTGGAGAACCGGAGTAGCCAGCCCGTGGCTTTCGAATCCGATCCGCCACGATAGCCGGATTCCCCAGTGCCTGCCCTGAGTTGGTCGAATGCCTGCGCTGAGCGATCTATGGGCCTTCGGCCCACCCAAGGGGAGTTCAATTCCGGTAAGAAGCATTCCCTCGGGGATAAATAGATGGGTTGAAACTCATCCTTAGCAGCCCCGAAAATTGAGGCGCTTCATGTTGCGCGGATTCTGTCGGTGTTGAAACCCCGACCTACCCGCCGCGCCTTCCAAAAACAGCCGGAGAGATGAATACCTCTGGTTAGGGAAGCTCTGATTAAGTTCGCACGCATGCGCCAGCATTCCCTCAGGGGCTAAAGCCCGCCCTCATTTTGTTGCGCTTACGGCACGCGACCCCGACCCGACCCAGAGGGTCCCCCGGGGTGCCCCGGTACCCCGGTCGTGCCCTTTCAAAGCATCGACTTATTCAGTGGTTCCCTGGTTCAGAATTTCCATGGATAACAGAGTAGGCGACGGCGGCGGTTGCCGGAGCGGGGAGTGCGACTGGGATATACTCAGCTTTCTTTGTGCGATGGCAGTCCGGCCGGCTGGAACCCTGGGAATCGGGATGCGAGGGACGAACAGGCTTGAGCGGGCCAGGCACCGGGCGCGTATTGGCAGAGGAGCCCGGGGACTGAGCCGGGAGCGAAAATCGTCCTGGCGAATCGCAAATCTGCGTCCGGAGAGGTTTTCCGGCCGTCTTGAAGAATGGCACGCCACAGGCCTCGGCAATTCGTGGAGAGGAACCATGCATTTGTACGGTAAACGTGTGTTTGAGGAGCAGGGAAGGGCCGCGCGCAAAGTCCGCGGGGAGGCAGGCAAACGGCTGCACGCGATAGCGGCGGCGATGCTGACATTGGCGGCTGGAATGCCTTCAGGATTTGCCCAGCAGGCGGTGGCGGGGGCTGGAGCTACGGCTCAAGACAAGGCGGCGTCCGAGTTGCCGGCGGCTCCAGCGCCTGTGTTGACGGAGCCGCTGAACCTGCGTCCGTCGGCGCGCGATTTTTCAAAGCCCGCTGCTCGCCTTCGGGGCAACCCGATCAACACCTTCAAGCCGACCTCCATCCCCAAGGCAAGCTTTGCGAATTCGGTGCGGCTCACGGACCTGGTGAAGGACGGCAAGATCTATCTGAGCCTTTCGGATGCGATTGCACTGGCGATTGAGAACAACTACGACATCGCCATTGCGCGCTACGACCTGGATATTGCGGATACGGATATATTGCGGACCCGGACAGGGGTGGCGCCGCTGGGCGCACCGGCCGGCCTGGTCCAGGGGACACTGGGCGGTTCCGCCTCGACATTGACGACAGGCGGCGGCCCTGGCGGAACGACGGTTGGCTCGGGCGGCGCGGGTTCCGGCAGCGCCGGATTGGTGCTGACCACGGCAGGCGCGGGCCCAACGCCGGAGGCCCTGGAACCATTCGTTACATCGGCCATCCAGGTCGATCGCGCAACCACCCCATCCACCAGCGCTTTCGCGGGCGGGAACACCGGAGCAAACACTTACGACTTCACCTACAACCAGGGCTTTGTGACAGGCACGGCATTCCAGTTTGCTTTCAACAACTCCGACAACACATCAACCAACGGAACCGTGCTCTACAGCCCTGAGCTGAATTCCAACTTCAAGGCCACGGTAACCCAACACCTGCTGTATGGAGCGGGGATCTGGGTGAACAAACGGTTCATGTACCAGGCGTTGAACGACCGGCGCATCACCGACTCGTCGTTCCGCCAGCAGATCTTGTACACCGTGAACCAGGTGGAGACCATCTACTGGGGGCTGGTGCAGGCATACGAGGATGTGCAGGCCAAGGAGCGCGCACTGGAACAGAGCAGCAAGGTGGCGAGCGACAACCGGAAAGAGCTGCAGTTCGGCGCGATGGCGCCAATCGACGTACTGAACGCCGACCAGCAAGTGGCCGCGGACAAGCAGGCCATGATCAGCTCGCAGAGCAGCTTGAACTACCAGCAGCAGATCATCAAACAGGCCGTGGCGCGGAACCTGAACGATCCGGCGCTGGTGGCGGCGGCCGTGATTCCGACCGATCGCGTGAGCATCGAGGCGATTCCGGAAGAGAAGCAGCCGATCGAGGCGCTGGTGCAGGAGGCATTTCAGCAGAGGCCGGAACTGGAGCAGGCGGTGCTGGCGCTCAGGAACGATGAAATCACGCTGAAGGGCGCGCGGAAAGCTCTGCTGCCACAGGTGGACATCTACGCGTATTTGAGCGGGACCGGCATTGCCGGCTCCGTGAACCCGGAATGCAATGGGTCGTTCTATCCCGGCGATAAGTGTCCGGCGATCCCCAGCACCGGCTATGGAACGGCGGTCAACCACGCCTTCAATGACTCGGCTCCGGACAGGGGGGTGGGGTTCAACGTCACCATCCCCATCGGCAACAAGTTCGGTCAGTCGGTGCAGGCGCGGTCGCTGATGGAGTACCGGCAGGCGGAGTCGCGGCTTGAGCAACTTCACACGCAGATTCGGATGCAGGTTGTGAATCAGCAGTTCGCATTGACCAACGACCGGGCGCAGGTTCAGGCCTCCATCGCGGCCAGGGACTATAACAAGCAAAGCCTTGAGGACGAACAGAAGAAGCTGCGGCTGGGCGCTTCCACCTCGGCACTTGTTCTGGCGCAGCAGCGCAGCCTGGCTATTGCGGAGGACACCCTGATTGAGGCGCAGGCCGCCTATGCCAAGGATCGCGCGACCCTTTATCAAATACTGGCCTCGACCTTGCACCACTATGGGATCAATCTGAATGAGGCTGCGTCGGGGAATGTGCAGACGACGCCCGTGGTGCCCGGACTGATCCCCGCCAGGGAGGGCAAGGAGCCTGCGACAGCGCCGCCGGCGTCGCGGTGAGCCCGGTTCATTGAGGAACAAACGGGGCTTGTCGAGTTTGGAAAGAAGCTCGACAGGCCTTTTGTTTTGAGTGAGATCTGGGCTGGGTGCCTAACGCTCAGCGACCTGGTCGAGAAGGCTGAAGAATTCCGGAAAGCTGATGGCGGCGGATTCGGCGCCCTGGATCAGGGTTTCGCCTTCCGCACGGAGGGCGGCTACGCTGAAGGCCATGGCGATGCGGTGGTCGCCGCCGGAGTCGATGGCGGCTCCGTGGAGGGTCTGACCACCGGGAACGTCGAGGCCGTCGTCGAATTCGGCGACTTCGGCGCCCATGGCGCGCAAATTCTTTACAACCAGGGAGATGCGGTCGGATTCCTTGACGCGGAGTTCTCTGGCGTTGCGGATGCGGATGCCGCCGCTCGTGTAGGGGGCGATGGCCGCAAGCACCGGGAGCTCGTCAATGAGCTGGGCGGCAAGAGCGCCGCTCACTTCGGTCGATCCAAGGCCTTGGGGTGGGGCGGAGATCTGGACGGTGCCGGCCAGTTCGGCATTTTTCTCTTCAAGATTGAGGACGGCGATGTGTGCGCCGAGGGCGGTGAGCACGTCGAGGAGAGTGGCGCGGGTTGGGTTAAGTCCCAGCGAATCAATCACCAGGCCTGATCCGGGGAAGATGGCCGCGGCGCAGAGAAAGAAGGCTGCCGAGGAGATGTCGCCGGGGACGGCGGCCGAGATGGCGTGGAGGGATTGCGGGCCGGGGATGGAGACGGAGTCCAGTGTGCGGGTAAGCGTGGCGCCGAAGGCGCGGAGGGCCAGTTCGCTGTGGTCGCGAGTGCGGACGGCTTCTCTAACTGTTGTGGTTCCAGTGGTTTGGAGGCCGGCGAGGAGAACGCAGGTTTTTACCTGGGCGCTGGGAACGGGGGTGGTGTAGCAAATGGGATGGAGCAGGTTGCCGTGGATGGTCAGGGGGGCGTGGCCATCGGTGAGGGTGAGGCGGGCGCCCATTTCTTCCAATGGTTTGCGGATGCGCTCCATGGGGCGGCGGGAAAGCGAGGCGTCGCCGACGAGGGTGAAGCTGCCCTGCTGGGGCGCGAGCAGGCCGGAGATCATGCGCATGGTGGAGCCGGAGTTGCCGCAGTCGAGGGGTCCGTTGGCGGGGATCAGGCGGCCGGCTACGCCTGTGATTTCGACGTTCCCGTCGCTGATTCTGTTGATCTTAGCGCCGAGTGCCTCCATGCAGGCGAGGGTGGAGGCGCAGTCGGCGCCGGTGGAGAAGTTGGTGAAGCGGGATACACCTTCCGCAAAGGCGGCGAGCATGCCATAGCGGTGGCTGATGGACTTGTCGCCGGGGAGGCGCAGGCTTCCGTAGACGTTGCGGGCGGGGCGGATGAGGCGATCTTCAGTGGAGGTAGGCAAGAGGGCTCCGGGGTGAATTGCGGTCCTCTTTAGTTTACCGAGTGGGGGAGCGGAGTCCGCGGATTCAGCGCACGCGCAGCACAATGATGGTTTCGTCGTCAAAGCGGTCTTGCGCGCCCTGGAACCGGGCTACGCCGGAGAGGATGGCGTCGGCGATGTCCTGGGCGGGGTGGCCGCGTTGGGCGCAGAGCAGGCCGGATAAACGGTCCTGGCCGTACATTTCGCCCTGGGCGTTCTCGGCGTCGAGGATGCCGTCCGACACAAATACGATGTCGTCGCCGGGATGAGTGGGGACGTTGAACTCCTCGTATGTGACGTTGGGAAAGAGGCCGAGAGGGAAGCCCACGGCGGGGACTGCGATGGACTCGCCGGCGCGGCAGAGGATGGGCTGGACGGCGCCGGAGTTGGCGACCAGGAGGGTCTGGTTTTCGTCGTTCCAGAGGGCGAAGAGCAGGGAGACGTATTGGGATTCGAGCTTTCGCTCCTGAAGGGCGTCGTTGAGCAGGGCGAGCATCTGGGCGGGTTCGGGGTGGAGCAGGGCGGCAGAGCGCATGATGCCGCTGACGAGGGCGGCGAAGAGGGCTGCCGGAGCGGCTTTGCCACTGACGTCGCCGAGGACGATGGCGGTGCGGTGTGGGCCGTAGTCGAGGAAGTCGTAGAGGTCGCCGCCGATGGTGCGGGCGGGGAGAAAGCGGGCGGCCATTTCGGCGTGGGTAAGTTGAGGCGGATTGGGCGGCAGGAGGCGGAGCTGGACTTCGCGGGCCATGGCGATATCGCACTCGAGTTGCGCCTCCTGGCGGCGGAC
>DASWZM010000363.1:0-1624 GCA_036404455.1 Occallatibacter sp.
CGGTAAACCTCCGTTACGTGCAGTTGCCGGAGGCGTACAGGGGATGAGAAAAGCACGGTAGCGCATCTATAATGTCGTCGGCTTTGTCAAGCACATATCCTTAGACACTACTACCCCCGCGTGCTGGGGGCGGGGTCAAGGGCGAGCGCAGCGAGTTTATCGAAGACCCTTGACGCCGCCCCCAGCGCGCCCACGATGGAGACGCGACGAAGCACTGGTGCTTTCTCCAGAGCTTCGTCCTTAGAGGATTCTTTTGGGCTCGTGCCGACCAAGGCTCGCCTCCTGGAATCCTGCGGTGGACCTGCTCCACCAGCCATCTATCCGGTGGGGTTCATCACCCCTGCCATGATTCTCTGTTCGATCTCCCAGCCTCTGCTGGGAGGCTCAGCGCCTAATCAGACTGACGATGGACGCGCGGGCGTCCACCATGCGCTACCCCAGGCTACTGAGCATGCGAGTCGGCGGCATAGCGGCGTAGCCTCCAATACAGGCGCACCGCCAGGCGGCGAGCCATGGCCACTTTCGCCACGTTCGCCCCCCGCCGAAACTTCAATCGTAAATACCGGCGCCGCAGTTCTTCCTCGCACCGCGATGCCGTATGGGCCGCCTCCACCAACAACCAGCGCAGCATTTCATTGCCGTGTTTAGTGATGTGGCCGAGCCGTTGATGGCCGCCGCTGGAGTGTTCGCTGGGGTTCAGCCCCAAATAGCTGACTAGCTTTCGACTGCCGGCAAAGCGTTCCACCGGACCTACCGTCAGCAGAAAAGCCAGAGCCGTTACCGGCCCCACCCCTTTCTGCTTCATTAACTCGACCGCCTCCGGACGCCGCTCCGCCTCCGCCTTCATCGCCTGATCCATCTCCTCGATGCGCGGCTCCAGCCCGTCCAGCAACTCCAACAGCTCTTGCCGCCGCCGGCTCGCCCAGGGGCCCAGCCCCAGCCCTTCCAGTTCCTCCCGTCCCCGCTCGCTCCACAGCTTCTTTTTCCGGCACACCCCTTGGCTCATGGCCAGAAAGTGCAACTGGTTGCGTATCGAGGTCTGCATCTTCACCAGCTTGTCCCGATGCTTCAGCAGTTGGCGCAAGTCCCGCTCTTCCGGCGTGGGCACCCACACCCGCGGAAAACGGTTGGCCAGCAGCAACTCCAGCAGGTTCTCCGCGTCCCGGGTGTCCGTCTTCGGTCGCCGCCCCGCCCGCGCCCGAACCTCCGCCGGATCACCTACCCACAACTCGTGTCCCAGTTCCCCGCACAGCCGCTCAAACCATTGGGTGTATCCGGTCGCCTCAATCCCGATCAGCGAAGGCTTTGCCAGCCCGGCGTAGAATCTCTTCGCCTCCCCATTTTCATGCTCCAAGCGCCGCGTGGTCACTTCACCCGTGTCCCTATCCACCTCGGCGATAACTTGGTACCGCGTATGCAAATCACATCCTATAATCGACATCTCGGCTCCTTTCCCGGCCAGCCTTGGTCGTACACACCTACCAAGCTTACCGGACCTAAGGAGCCGACGACATTATGGAATCAGACCTGCTTCTCAAGGTCTGCGGTTCTTCAGTCTTCATAACGAAGTACAGGTCGAAGTGCAAAAATCAAAACGCAAAAGGGCGGGGCCGCTTTGAGCTGT
>DASWZM010000364.1:0-7069 GCA_036404455.1 Occallatibacter sp.
CGGTGCGGCTGACGCGGTCTTCGACGGTGAGGTCCTGGAGCGGCTGGAGGAAGAGCTGAATGCCCTCAACGCCCTGCAGCTTGGGCTGCAGGCGCTGGATGATCTCCGATGCGGAGAGCTTGCGCTGATCGAGGGGCTTGAGGGTGATCTGGATGCGGCCAGAGTTGAGGGTGGTGTTGGTTCCGTCGACGCCGATGAAGGAGGAGATGTTAGCGACGGCGGGGTCCTGAAGAAGGATGTCGACCAGCCTCTGCTGGCGCTCGGCCATGCTGGCGAAGCTGGCGGTCTGCGGGGCCTCGGAGATGCCCAGGATGACGCCCGTATCCTGCACGGGAAAGAAGCCTTTGGGGATCAGGATGAAGAGGAGAATGGTGCCCACCAGCGTGGAGATGGAGACCATCAGGGTGGTGAAGCGGTGGCACAAAATGACCTGCAGTGTGCGCCCATACCAGGCGATGATGGAATTGAAGACCTTCTCCGACCAATAGTAGAAGCGGGTCTGTTTGGCGACCGCTTTGTCCTGGAGAATGCGCGAGCACATCATGGGCGTGAGGGTAAGGGAGACGAACGCGGAGACCAGGATGGTGACGGCCAGCGTAACGGCGAACTCGCGAAAGAGGCGGCCCACAACGTCGCTCATGAAGAGCAGCGGGATAAGCACCGCGATGAGCGAAACGGTAAGGGACATGATGGTGAAGCCGATCTGCTCGCTGCCCTTGAGGGCGGCGTGCATGGGGCTCATCCCCTCCTCGATGAAGCGCGAGATGTTCTCGATCATCACGATGGCGTCGTCGACGACGAAGCCGGTGGAGATGGTAAGCGCCATCAGGGTGAGGTTGTTGAGGCTGTAGCCGAGCAGGTACATCATGCCGAAGGTGCCGACGATGGAAAGCGGCACCGCGACCGAGGGAATGACCGTGGCGGCGAGGTTGCGGAGGAAGAGAAAGATGACCATGACCACCAGGGCGACGGTGAGCATGAGTTCAAATTCGACGTCCAGCACGGAGGCGCGGATGGTATTGGTGCGGTCAGTGAGGACCCTGACCTGGACGGTGGCGGGGAGGCTGGTCTGCAACTGGGGCAAGAGTTTCTTGATGCGGTCGACTACGGCGATGATGTTGGCGCCGGGCTGGCGCTGGATGTTGACGATGACCGCGGGCTGGCGGTCCATCCAGGCAGCCTGTTGGGAGTTTTCGGCGGCGTCGACGATGGTGGCTACATCGGAGGCGCGGACGGCGGCGCCGTTGCGATAGGCGATGATGACGGGCTTGTAATCGCTGCTGGAAATAAGCTGGTCGTTGGCGCCGATGGTGTAAGACTGGCGTGAGCCGTTGAGGGTTCCCTTGGCCTGATCCACGTTGGCCGCCGCCAATGCGGTGCGCAGGTCTTCCAGGCTCAGGTTGTAGGCGGCAAGCTGGGCGGGATTGGCCTGGATGCGTACGGAGGGCTTTTGTCCGCCGGCGATGGAGACCAGTCCCACACCGGTGACCTGGGAGATTTTCTGGGCCAGGTTGGTGTCGGCGGCATCCTCGATTTTGTCCAGGGGCAAGGAGTCGGAGTAGAGCGCCAGCGTCATAACGGGGGCGTCGGCGGGGTTGACCTTGCTGTAGATGGGGGGATTGGGCAGATCGGCGGGCAAAAAGCTGTTGGCCGCGTTGATGGCGGCCTGGACTTCCTGCTCGGCCACATCGATATTCTCGTCGAGGTTGAATTCGAGGGTGATGACCGAGCCGCCGCCGGAACTGACCGAGGTCATCTGCTTGAGTCCCGGCATCTGGCCGAACTGGCGCTCCAGAGGCGCAGTGACGGAGGAGGCCATCACCTCAGGGCCGCCACCGGGGTAGAAAGTGAGTGCCTGGATGATGGGGTAGTCGACCTCGGGCAGGGCAGAAACGGGCAACTGTTGGTAGCCCACAAAGCCGGCCAGAAGGATGGCCGCCATCAGCAGCGAGGTGGCTACCGGGCGCAGAATGAACGGCCGGGAAGGACTGAGGCTCACTGCTTTTCCCTCTTATCGTTCTTGTCGCTTCCCTTGCCGGGGGCTGCTCCGGCGCCAGGCTGCGCTGCGGGGTGAGGAGTTGCGTTGGGGGCCGTGAATGGACCGGCGCCCTGGTTCGATGCCTGACCCGAGCCCTGGTGCGTTGCACCCTGCCCTGCACCCTGGCCGGGCCGCTGGCGAGCCGCGGTCGCCGCCACAATCTGTCCGGGGCGCAGCCGGTCGGCGCCGTCCACCACCACGTTCTGTCCGGGTCGAAGGCCGCTGTCGAGGATGGTTACCTGTCCCTCGGCCAAGGCGATCTTCACCGGCTGAATACGGGAGGTGGCGGCGCCCTTGGCGTCGGTGTCGACGACCCACACATACGATCCTTGGGTGCCGGACTGGATGGCCGCGGACGGAACAACGAGGGCGTTGGGCCGGTCTTCCATCACCAGGTGAATGTTGACGAACTGGTTGGGAAAGAGCGACTGGTCGTGGTTGTCGAAGACGGCCTTGAGCTTGTAGGTACCGGTGGTGGTGTCGATCTGGTTGTCGGCGGTGAGCAAGTAGCCGGAAGTGAGCTTCACCTGATCGCCCTCGTCGTAGGCGTCCACAGGCAGGCGCTTTTCCGCGTCCAGTCTGTGCAGCACCTGGGGCAGATCGTTCTCGGGCAGGGTGAAGTAGACGGCGATGGGCTCGAACTGGTTGATGATGACCAGGTTGGTGGTGTTGGCGGTGATGATGTTGCCGGGGTCGACAAGGCGGAGGCCGATGCGGCCGTTGATGGGCGAGTGAATGGAACACCAGTCGAGCTGCAACTGGGCGGTCTCGATGGCCGCCTTGTCCGACTCGATGGCCCCCTGGTACTGGCCCTGGTTGGCCTCGTCGGCGTCCAGCGTCTCCTTGGAGGTGACGCCCGCGTCGTAGAGGGCTTTGTAGCGGGCAAACTCCGCCTGGGCGTTCTTCAGCAATGCCTGATCGTGGGCCAGGTTCCCTTTGGCCTGGTCCAGAGCGGCCTGGTAGGGCCTGGGGTCGATGACCATGATGGTTTCGCCCTGCCTGACCTGCTGGCCCTCAGTGAACTTGACCGGCTCGAGCTCGCCGCTGACCCTGGCTTTCACGGTGACGCTCATGTAGGGCATCACGGTGCCTATCGCGGTGAGGAAGATGGGCATGGGCTTCTGTTCGGCGGGGGTGACCTGCACGGGAACCGGGCGGCTGTACAAGGCCGCTGCCTGGCTGACGCTGGTTGCCGCTGCCAGCTTATGGTTCTGGTAGATGCGCCAGACGATAAAGCCCAAAGCGCCAACCAGCACCAGGTAAACGAGGACGCGAACCCAGGACCCCTTATGGGCGGACGACTGTTCAGGCGCGCTGATTTCGGGCAGATGGGATTCCGGAGTTCCTTCGATGGACATGGTTTCGAATACCGTCGTTTTCTCTTGGGTAAATGCCCACAGGTGGGCGACCAGACGGCGAGGGTCTGGGGAGAGCCAGACTGCCCGCGCACGTTTCTACGGACGCAACAATTTGGGCAGAAGTTTCGTCCGTCCCGGTGTGATTCCGGCGGTTTCTCCAGCGCCGGATTGAAAGCTGCGTCCCCTGAGGATGAAAGCCGCGACCATTGTAAGCCAAGCGGGCGATAGCCGGGGAATGGCGGTTGGCGACTGCCAATTTTATTTAGGCGATTTGATCCTGCGCGGGTTGACACGCCGTTCCGCGCGCTCGCGCGCCAGTTCTACGCCGATTGCCGGCCGGGAGCGTCGCCGCGCTCGCCGGCCCAAACGGTCAAATTTGCCGCCAGCAGAAAGAGGAAAGTGACGTAGAGAAGGCTAAGATCGCGCAGTTCGCCAGGCACGCAAAACAGGAGATACAACGGGAAGTTGATGATCGCGGCAATCTGCGCGTGGCGCTGAATCGGCCGCGGCAGAAAACGCCAACCGCGAAGCGCCGTCCACGCAATCAAGGCCCACAACAGAGGATTGAAGCCCTGGATCACGAGCAGGCCGTAGGTCTTTTCCCTTAGCAGGAGATTGGATGGATGCAGCATGTAATCGATCTGATCCAGGAGATGCAACTCGACGGTTCCTCCAGGGTTGTGCTGGAATCGCAAGCGAAGCAGACAATAGACGAGAACGCCGGTCAATCCGAGAATCGCGGTCCCGGCCAACGCACTGACGCGGGAACTCCGGCGGCGCAGGAGTGGATAGAGCGCCGGGATGAAGAGCAGGAAGGATTCCTTGTTCCATGCAGCCAACGCCACGACGGGAACGATCCAAACCCAATCGAACCGGAGCGCCATCCAGACTACGAGGGCAAAAAATGCCAATTCCGGAAAATCGTAGAAGAATCCGCCCCTGGTGAGGAGATAAGGCAGCAGCAAAATCATGGCGATGGCGGCAAGAGCGGAAGCTGGGGGAGGGTATCCGGCGGCCTTGCCAGCCAGGTACATGGCATAGACCGCAATCCATGCAAACAGGAATACGGCCGCATAAACGACCCAATAGCGCAGGAACCAGGGGCGGCTCCGTGCAAGCGGCGAGTCGATGAAGTCATCGCGGAATAGCTTTCCGTTATACAACCTGGCTTCGTACAGCCGGTCTTTGGTTTGCTCCGGAACCCGCGCGTCGATCCAGTCTGCCAGCATGGGAAGAAGCTGCCGGTACACATACGGACGCAGGGCCGTGCCCTCCAGCATGGAGTCGAAACTGGCGCCGGGCATAAATGCGCCTGTGCCAGTCTCGCGAAAGTGCCACTTGTCGTAGAAACCGTTGAAGGAAGCGGCCGCGGCCACAAAGAACAGGACCAGGCAGCAGAGGCGGTAATACAGCTTCGATGCAAAGTGTGTCTGGATCATTTTTCCTGTCAACTTCTTCATTTGCTGCGTGATCAAGCCGGCGCGAGTCAAAATCCGGGGGGCCCGGCGATGCCCCTGCCCTGAAGGGTACCCCGGCGCCTACTTCGCCGCTAGGGTGGAAGACCGGGGCCCCGGACTGCTCGCAGCGGCTTTCATTACGGGATGCACAAGCCCCCACGGTGCATCTTTTCGGCCGGTTTGGGCGTCCTAGATATGTGCAGACCGCCTGTTTTGTTCGCTCTAGCGCGATTGGCCCGCATCATCGACTACCATTGTAATTTCAACAGCATGTTGGGACGGGTCCGGCGGCATTGCCGCGGGGCTCCGGAATCCGGTGAGCCGGTGAATGCCGGACCAGGGTCATCGTTGACCGGTTTTCGATCGACAAGGTGACGGGCAACGCGGCTCAGGAGCGAGTACCAGCCTTATGTGGATTGTCCGGCTTGCGCTACGGCGGCCTTATACCTTTGTCGTCTTTGCGCTATTGATCTTGATCTTCGGCGCCTTCAGCATCCTCACGATGCCTACGGACATCTTTCCCAATATCGATATCCCCGTGGTGACGGTGGTTTGGAACTTCACAGGTCTCTCGGCGCAGGAGATGGCCAACCGCATCGTCACCAACAGCGAGCGGGGCATGACCACGACGGTTAACGACATCGAGCACATCGAGTCGCAGTCGCTCAACGGCATTGGCCTCATCAAGATCTTCTTCCACCCGCATGTGAACATCGGCAACGCCGTGGCCCAGGTGACGGCCATCTGCCAGGTTCAGTTGCGCTCGCTTCCTCCGGGCTCGGTGCCGCCGTTCATCATCCAGTACAACGCCTCCAGCGTGCCGGTGCTGCAACTGGGGCTTTCAGGCCAGGGCTTGAACGAGCAGCAAGTGAGCGACGTGGCCAAGAACAGCATTGGCGTCGCGTTGGCAACCATCGAGGGCGCGCAGACGCCTTATCCCTACGGAGGCAAGCAGCGCCAGATTCAAGTGGACCTGGACCTGGCCGCCCTCCAGGCCAAGGGACTTTCGCCGGTAGACGTTGTGAACGCCATCTCGGCGCAGAACCTGATTGCGCCCTCGGGCACCATGAAGATCGACCGCTTCGAGTACGCGGTCGAAACCAACTCGGCCCCGGCTTTGATAGAGGAACTGAACAACCTGCCCATCCGGGCGGTGAACGGCGCGGTCATCTACGTGCGCGATGTGGCTCATGTGCGCGACGGCAGTCCGCCGCAGACCAACATCGTGCGCGTGGACGGCAAGCGCGCCGTCATGATGAACATATTGAAGACCGGCACGGCCTCCACGCTGGACATCATCGCTGGCGTCGAGAAGAAGCTGGTCGCCATAAAAGGACAATTACCTCCGCAGTTGCGGATCAACGCCCTTTCGGACCAGTCGATCTTTGTACGCGGCGCCATCGATGGCGTGGTGCGCGAGGCCATTATCGCCGCCTGCCTCACCGCCATCATGATCCTGGTTTTCCTGGGCAGTTGGCGCTCCACGGTGATTATCGCGGTCTCCATTCCGCTCTCGATTCTCTGTTCGCTCAGCGTACTGGCCATGCTCCACGAGACCATCAACATCATGACCCTGGGCGGGTTCGCGCTAGCCGTCGGCATCCTGGTGGACGACGCCACAGTTGCGATCGAGAACATCAACCGCAATCTCGAATCCGGCAAGGAACTGGAGCAATCCATCCTGGACGGCTCGGCCCAGATCGCTGTTCCGGCCCTGGTCTCCACCCTCGCCATTTGCATCGTCTTCGTGCCCATGTTCTTCCTGAGCGGCGTAGCGAAGTATCTGTTCGTTCCCATGGCCGAGGCGGTGGTCTTCGCCATGCTGGCCAGCTACCTGCTCTCCCGCACGCTGGTGCCCACCATGGCCAAGTACCTGCTCAAGGAGCACAGCGACTCTGAAACCGCCCGAAAGCGAGCGAGCCGCAACCCCTTCATTCGCTTCCAGAGTGCCTTCGAGTCAGGTTTTGAGAGCTTCCGCCGTGGTTACGTGAGCCTTTTAACCCTTTGCGTGGACAATGCTGCAGTCTTTCTGATCCTCTTCCTGCTTTTTGCCCTCGGATCGTTGGGGCTTGCGCCCTTTCTGGGCCAGGACTTCTTTCCCTCCGTGGATTCGGGCCAGTTCAAGATTCACGTCCGCGCCCGCACCGGAACGCGCATCGAGGAGACGGCCGCGCTTTGCGATCACATCGACTCAACCATCCGCGAGAATATCCCGG
>DASWZM010000365.1:0-14480 GCA_036404455.1 Occallatibacter sp.
TCATCGCCTGGGCAATCGGGTCAATCAGGTCGCCCGGTCCGCCGGATAACTGGTAAGGCGTGCCCACCAGCTTCGGATTGCCGGGGCTGGCATAGTTGCCAATGTTGTTGTAGGGAATAAACGCGCTTCGGTAGGCTCCCGCGCCGCCGGAACCGTCGGGAGCGGAGGCCTGGTACACGCCGGAATAGGGATCCCAGATCTGTCCCGAGGCCACCGAGCACAGGCCAGTGTCATCGAAGGTTCCGCCCTGTGCGGTGCACACTTCGCCAAAATCGCCGCTATTGCGCTCGGCGTCCGAGGGAACTCCGGCCTGGTAGGTGCTCATCGAGCTTTGCCGCGTGGCGTCGTAATCGAAGAAGAAGAACGTCTTGTTCCTGAAGATGGGCCCACTGACCGTGCCGCCAAAGTTGTGGCGGTGTACGGGCGGAATCGGAATTCCGTTCAGGTTGTTAAACCAGTTGTTGGCGTCGGTGATGGTGTTGCGGACGAAATCGTACGCGCTGCCATGGAACTTGTTCGATCCGGAGCGGGTGATCATGTTCACCACGGACGCCCCGGAAAAGCCGTATTCTGCACTGAAGTTCGACTGCTCCACGCGGAATTCGTCCACTGCCTCCGGAGAGGGCAGATAGGTGACCTGCGTGACGCCGCCGTTGGGCTCATAGTTGGTGATGGTTGCGCCATCCATCAGCACGTCGGCGGTGGAATTGCGGCTGCCGTTGGAGACGAAGTTGGTCCCGGTGCAGCCGACGGAGCACTGATCGTCGGTCTCGGTCACACCCGGCGTCAGCATGGTCAGATCCATGACATAGCGGTCGACCAGCGGCAGATCGTTGATGAATTTTCTATCGATAACCAGGCCGGTGGTTGCGTCCTGCGAATCGAGCACCTGGCTTTGCGCATTGACTTCGACGGTCTGCGAGGAACTGGAGACCTTGAGACTCATGTTGGCCGTGGCGTTTTGATTCACGTCCACGCGTATGCCGGTGCGCACGCTCTTCTCGAAGCCCGTCATCTCCGCAGTCACCGAGTACACGCCCGGCGGGATGGACCGGAAGAGATAGCGGCCTGCTCCGTCCGAGGTCGCATTGAACGTGTAGCCCTTGTTTTGATCGGTCAGGGTCAAGTTTACCCCCGGGATCACGGCTCCGGTCGGATCAGTCAACACGCCGGTTACAGTTCCGAAATAGCCTTGAGCAAATGATCCAGCCGGCATTGCCAGCAGGCATGCGACCAGCAGTATCCAACAGGATTGCAACAGGCGCTTTTGCTCCAGCCTGGGAAAGAAGCCTCTCTTCATATCTCCTCCAAATCCAAAGAAACCTTTCCGCAGGTGCTCCTGGTTCGCTGCCATTTTTCAGGCTGCCTCGAATCCAGTTACGGCCTTCGCGCAAACTCTTCCTTTGAAAACCAGATTCAATCCGCAGATCAAGAACACGTTATCTGACACTATACCCCTTTGTTTAGTCAAACCGGCTACCACCATCACGCTGTCACTGGAGAGTCGGGCGATTCTCGCCGGTATGAGCGAGGAGAACGCAAAGTCGATGCTCTCTTGCAAGAGTTTCCATCTCCAGTTGGAAGATTGGATCCGGGGTGGGCCGATCGATGCGACCATGAAGAAGCCCATCCAGCGGGAGACGGCGCCTCCGCCGCTTAACCTGACCGTCAAGGAGGCGACTGAGCGCCTCCGCCGCGGGGGTCGACGCGGTCAGGTCTCGCTTCCGGAAGGCGCCCGGCGTTATCATAAGATCCAGGCCGGAGGCGCCCGGTGCGCACCGGCGGCGCGCCTGCACCACCATGCTGATTCCGCTCCCGGTCATGGAGCTCGAGGAGCGGCGACTTTCCAACCGCCGATGTACGTTCCATGTACCAAGGATTGTTGGCGGGATCGTCTTAGACGCCCCAATCGGTAGTTTGGCCTCAGCCCACCTCATTGAAAACATGTTCCTGGATTGTTTGGCTCAGATGCGCTTCATCCGCGATAGCATCTCTTCCATGGCAGAAGACAGTTCGTCATCCTCGGGCAAGGAAAAATCCGGCGGCGCACGGAGCAGGCGGCGCAACCTCCTTGAGATTGCCATCGCCTACACGTTGATCCTGCTCGTCATCTGGACGCCCCGCCCCTGGCAGAAACTGCTCTGGTGGGTAGCCGCCGCCGCGGTCGCGATCATCACCACGATCTCCTTCGACGGCCTGAAGGCCATGGGCCTGCGCACGGCAAACTTTTTTCGTTCGCTCTGGGTGGCCGGCGCGGCCTTGCTGGTGGCCGCGGCCGCCATCGTAGTCGCCATCCAACTTCACACGCTGCGTCTACCGGATGGCGGTCCCATTGCATTCATCAAAACCTATTGGGCCTATGCGCTTTGGGCCTGCGTGCAGCAGTTCCTGCTGCTGGGATTCTTTCTGCCACGGTTCCTGCGGCTGCTGCCGGGCACGAAATCCGCGGCGATCCTGGCGGCGTCTCTGTTCGCGCTTGCGCACCTGCCCAACCCCATCCTTACCCCGGTCACGTTGATCTGGGGCCTTGCCGCCTGCCTGCTCTTTCTCCTCTACCGCAACCTCTATCCACTCGCCATGGCGCACGCCATCCTCGGCATCACCATCGCCATCACCGTTCCCGGACCGGTGGACCATAACATGCGGGTTGGCCTCGGCTACCTGACCTACCACCACCACGCGCACCATCCGGCTCAATGAGGGCCTGCTCACACCACCAGGACGGATGGCGTTGGTAGTGTGAACAGGCCCTACCGCAACCATAGAGACCAGATCGCGTCCACGGTTGCATGGGTGATCGCGGATGCTCCCACCCGGCGCTCCTGCCGCCACGCCCGGCCATAGAAGACGCCCGCCACCGCTGCCAGCAGCACGTAGCGCCAGTTAAACAGCACCGCCCGCTTGTTGAAGTGGGAAAGGCCGAACAACACCGCCGCCAGAAACAGCGCCGGTGTGCGTCCCATGCGCCGTTCCAGAAGATTCTGCAACCATCCGCGAAAGAACAGCTCTTCAGGGATAGCGATGAAGAAGAAGGTGAAGACCCATGCGCCGACAATCGGCGCCAGCCCCGGCCAGTTTCGGTGCAGATGCAGGAAACCTAATCCCAGGCCAAGCGCCAGCGCAATCGGCGTATACAGGGCCACTTCTCGCAGGCCGATGCCGGCGTCGCGCCACCGCAGGCGCAGGTCAAAACCTATTCCATCAAGTTGCCGCACGGCGATGAAGCCGTAGACACCGGCATCCAGCAACAGCATTTTGCTGAAGATCGCCAGGTGCGCCGGCCACGCGCCCACAAACCAGCGCAGATCGACCGCCAGACCCAGCATTGCCAGAACCACAAAATCCCTCCAGTTGCCGCGTTGGCCGGGGTCCCCGGCGACGGGCCCCGGTTGCTGGGGTGGTTGGCCGGCGAGGTCCCCGGCGACAGGTCCCGCTCCCTGGGGTGACTCGCCGAGGTCCCCGGCGACAGATCCTCGTTGCTGGGGTGGCTGGCCGAGGGCCCCGGCGACAGGTCCTCGTCGCTGGGGTGGCTGGCCGCAATCGGCGCGCCCAGCCTGCCAAAGCAGGCTTGCCACGGCCACAGGAAGCAGCGCGTACAGCGCAAACCAGCCGCAGCGGAACACACCGGCGCCGCACGCCACCAGCACATAGGGCAGGCCCAAGGCAGCGGGAGACACAAGTTGCGCCCACACGGGCAGCCTGCGCGCCAGCCCGGCCACGCGCTCAGCAAAGAATGCCGCGCCCAGCATCGGGACGAGCGTGAGCAACGCGGCGATGAGATTATTCGGCGTGATCATGGTTCCCTGCTCCATTGTGCGCCTCCCTCCCGGCTTTTTCGTCCGGATCGCGTCCCTGCGACAAATGGAAATGCCCATGCCCTCGCCGCGAGGTTCTTCCCCCGCCAAGCCGCCGCGCCAAACCTTGGTCACATGCGCCAGGCAGATTGGCACTCACACCTGGCCAAGCCTGACCGATACATTCCTCAGCGAATTGCGGAGGCTCATTTGACCCTTCTAACCTGGAACCACGCCTGCACCGTCGGCGTAAGAGCCATGGACGATCAGCATGGCATCCTCATGGATACCATGAACGAGCTGCGCCTCGCGGTCGTGCACGGATGCGGCCGCGAACAGGTAAGCGAACTGCTGGACCGGCTGCTCGAGTTCACGCGGATGCATTTCTGGAGCGAAGAGCGGTTGATGGAGCAGACCGGCTTTCCCGGCCTGGCCGAACACCGCGCCCAGCACCACAGCATCTTGGCGCAGATGCTCCAGTCGGCCCATCGAGTGCAATACGGCGAAGGAGTCGAGTTGCGCCCCATGCTCTGCTCCCTGCGCGACGGATACATCGAGCACATCGAGGGCCTGGACCAGCAGTATGGCCCGTGGCTGAATCAGTGTGGGGTCCATTAGAACCTGCGCAAACTGCCGTAACGGTCCGCACTCAACTTCTCTGCCTTCTTGACGAAACAACTGTTGCCGGCAAATACCGGCGGAAGAGGAATGAATGGCTTTACTGACTTGGAGTAATAAGTATTCCGTGGGCGTGAAGGCTATAGACGATCAACACGCCACCTTTCTCCGGATGGTGAACGAACTTCATGCCGCAATGATGAGGGGCCAGGCGCAGAGCGTTGCCGGCCCGCTGCTGCGCAAGTTGGCGAACTACGCACGCGAACACTTTTCCAGCGAGGAAAAGTTGATGGAGGCCGCCAAATTTCCGGGGCTGGCCCAGCACCGCGTCCAACACCAGGAATTGTTGGCGCAAGCCGGGGAATATGTCGCCCGCCACGAAAAGGGCGACCACACCATCTTCGTTCCGCTGCTGAAGTTCCTGGGCGACTGGCTCACCAACCACCTGCAGCATACCGACCAGGAATACGAGCAGTGGCTGAGTGACCACGGCGCGCGTTGAGCCGCTGCCTCTGCGCATTGGGAGCAATTGGCGGCCCCAGCTCCGAACTCCACTCAACCTTTTGTCCCTTCTTTCCGATAATTCAGTTGCAGGCAGACTTCGGCAGGAGAGATTCTATGGCTTTATTGAAATGGAACTGCAGATATTCCGTAGGGGTCAGTACCCTGGATAGTCAACACACCGTTTTGTTCACGATCCTGAACGATCTGCACGATGCGATGCTGAAAGGCCAGGCGCAATCCATGACCGGCCCGCTGCTGCGCAAACTGGTGGACTACACGCGCAGACACTTCTCGGCGGAGGAGTCGATGATGGCGGGAACAAAATATCCTGGGCTGGCCGAACACCGGGCCAAACACGTCAAACTGACCAAACAGGTGGAAGATCACCTCGGCCGCTTCGAACGCGGCGAAATCGCGCTGAATGTCGAACTGCTGAATTTCCTGCGCGACTGGCTCAACAACCACATCATGAAGGAAGACCACCAATATGGTCCCTGGCTGAATGAGCACGGCTTGCATTGAGCAATTGCCGCAGCCCCGCGTCAACCCCCGCTTCAACCCACGGCTGAAGTCAGCTACACTGTTCCCTGAACGAGGAGGGATCGGTGGCAATCCGGTTTATCCAATCCCGGGCTTCTCTGCTTACGCTGAGAATCCTGGCGCTTTCAATTAGCCTGGGCTCTCTGGACCTCTGTGCTGCTTTCGCGCAGGGTTCTGCCGAGAGCGCCGCAGGCAACCCGGTGGTCGCTCTGCATGAGCAGACGGCCAGCACGCCCGAAGGCGGCACGCTCCAGAACGACCGCATTGCGTCCGAGTGGCAAATCCACGATGGCCGCCTGACTTCACTGGCGATCCGGGACAGGGCCGCCGGGAAATCGTCCCAAGGACCATCGCTCACATTGGATGGGCCATTCTCCATCGAGTTGAAGGATGTGGGCGTGATGCGTGCCTCGGATCTGCAGTTGCGCGGTCCAGCCAGGGTGGAACAGCTTACGCCGGATCCAGCAGCTTCCCGAGCCTCGGATCGATTGCCCGGAGTTACCGTTCACTACGCGCTCGCCGATCCCGCAGGGCAGTTTCAGGCAGACTGGGCGCTCACGCTGCGCCAGGGCTCCAGCTACATTCGCCAGATCCTCACCATCACCGCAGGCAGCAAGCCGGTTCCACTAAGCGGCCTGGTGATGATCGATGTGCGCTCTCCGGTGATTGCCGTCGCCGGAACCGTGAAGGGCTCGCCGCTCACCGATGGCAATTTCTACCTCGGCTTCGAGTCCCCGCTCGCGGAGAGCAGCGTCGTGGGCCATCGCGGAGTGAGTGAGTTGCACAGCGGCGTGCCCATCGGCGCCGGCCAATCCTCCCGTTACTCATCGGTGGCCGGAGTCGCGCCGGCCGGGCAGATGCGCCGCGGCTTCCTCACCTATCTCGAACGCGAGCGCGCCCATCCCTATCGCACCTTCCTGCATTACAACAGTTGGTTCGATATTGGCTTCGGCAACCCCTATACCGAGCAGGAAGCTTTGAACCGCATTCATGCCTTTGGCGAAGAGCTCAACAGGAAGCGCGGAGTTACTCTTGACTCCTTTCTTTTCGATGATGGCTGGGACGATCTCGACGATCTTTGGAAGATACGCCCGGACTTCAAGGATGGCTTTGAGCCGCTGACAAAAGCCGCGGCCGAATATGGCGCCGCTCCGGGTGTCTGGCTCTCGCCATGGGGCGGCTATAGCCGTGCCAAGCAGGAGCGTCTGGCCACCGCGAAAAAAGGCGGCTATGAAATCGTCGATGGCGGCCTGGCCCTGTCCGGACCGCGCTATTACGCGCTCTTTCACGACGCCGTCACCGGCATGGTTGCGAAGTACGGAGTGAATCAGTTCAAATTCGACGGCACCGGAAACGCAGACCAGGTGGTAAAAGGAAGCGCATTCAGTTCGGACTTCGATGCGGCCATCCACCTGATCGGCGACCTGCGCCAATTGAAGCCCGATCTGTATATCAACCTCACCACCGGAACATGGCCCTCCCCGTTCTGGCTCTTCTATGCGGACTCGATCTGGCGCGGCGGCGACGATACGGAGTTTGCCGGCCTGGGTTCGGACCGCGAACGCTGGATCACCTATCGGGACGGGGCTACCTACGACGGCATCGTCAAGGCCGGCTGGCTGTTCCCACTCAACTCCCTCATGTTGGATGGACTCGTGTTTGCGCAGCAGGCGCCGCATCTTTCCACGGACCCAGGCGGAGATTTTTCCAATGAAGCACGTTCCTTCTTCGGCTCCGGAACCCAGTTACAGGAGTTATATATCACTCCATCGCTGCTGACCGAGGCCGACTGGAACGTGCTGGCCGAAGCCGCCAAGTGGTCCCGCCGCAATGCGGCCACTCTCGTTGACACGCACTGGGTCGGCGGCGATCCACGCTGGCTCCAGGTGTATGGCTGGGCCGCATGGTCTCCTCAGAAAGCGATTCTGACCCTGCGCAATCCCAGCTCTCAGGCGCAGGACTTCACGCTCGAAATCGCCCAGGCCTTCGAACTGCCCGCGGGAGCAGCCCGCCGCTACGGCGCGCGCAGTCCGTGGCCGGCCGAAGCCTCACAGCCCGCAATTGAACTGGAAGCGGGCAAGCCCCATACTTTCCGCCTCGCGCCTTTTCAGGTGCTCACATTGGAAGCTCTTCCGCAGCCATGACGAAGTCAGGCTGGATGCTCTGCAATGCAAGTTATCGGAGGATAACATGGCCATGATACCCACACCGTCGCTTATCGCCTTCGCCACATCGTTGGCCTTGAGTCTTTCCTCCGCGATTGGAACGCTGAACGCACAATCGCCTGCCACGCCCGTCGCCCATGTTCTGCGCGCCAACGGAGATCATTTCGAGCTCGACGGAAAAACCTTCCAGATCATCTCCGGAGCCATTCATTATGCGCGAGTGCCGCGCGCATACTGGCGCGACCGGCTGCGCAAGGCGCGCGCCATGGGTCTCAATACCGTCGAAACCTACGTTTTCTGGAATCTGCACGAGCCGTCGCCGGGCCAGTTCGATTTTTCCGGACAGAACGATATTGCCGAGTTTATTCGTGAAGCGCAGCAGGAGGGCCTTTTCGTCATTTTGCGGCCCGGCCCGTATGTCTGCGCGGAGTGGGATTTCGGCGGCCTTCCAGCCTGGCTGCTGCGCGAACCGGGCATGGAAGTGCGCACCTCGAATCCCGCCTTCATTTCCGACACCACTCGCTGGCTGCATCGGCTCGGCCAGGAGCTTGCTCCCTTGCAGAGCGGCAATGGCGGCCCGATTATTGCCGTCCAGGTTGAGAACGAGTACGGCTCCTTCGGAGCGGATCATGACTACATGGAACAGATCCATCACCTGCTCCTGGACTCCGGTTTCGATCACGCGATGTTCTATACCGCCGATGGCGCCGATGAGGTTAAGAACGGATCGCTTCCCGAACTGCCCGCGGCCATCAACTTCGGCAGCGGCAACGCCAAAGAGGAGTTCGCCGCATTCGCAAAGGTTCGTCCCAACGCCCCGCGCATGTGCGGTGAGTACTGGGATGGCTGGTTCGATCACTGGGGAGAAAAGCATCATCTGTCGGACTCTGCCGCCGAGGCCAATGAGCTGAAGTGGATGCTGGAACAGGGTTACTCAGTCAACCTGTATATGTTTCATGGCGGAACCAGCTTTGGCTGGATGAACGGTGCTAACATCGACGAGGGCAAGTACGACCCAGACGTCACCAGTTACGACTACGATGTGCCCGTGAGCGAAAGTGGAGAATTGAAACCTAAATTCTTCCTCTTCCGTGACGTAATCCGCGAGGTTACGGGAAAGACTCCGCCCGCGCCGCCCGCGCCATTGCCCGCGCGCGCGCTGGATCCGATCCAGTTCACGCGCTCGGCCTCCATCTGGCTGACTCTTCCTCAGGCAAAGGATTCACAGCAGATCCTTTCCATGGAAGATATGGGACAAAGCTACGGCTACATCCTGTATCGCACCACCATTGCAAACGCACAGAGCGGCGAACTGCGCATCGACGAGCTACACAGTTACGCGCAGATTTACCTCGACGGAGTTTTAGCCGGAACACTCGACCGGCGGCTGAATCAATCCTCGCTGCCGGTTCACATTGCGCACTCGAACACCCGCCTCGACATTTTGGTGGAGAACACGGGCCGCGTCAACTTTGGCCCCCAGTTTCCACACGAGCGCGCGGGCATTACTCATGGTGTAACACTGGCTGACAACCCGCTGACAGGCTGGCAGATTTATCCATTGCCCATGCAGAATGTAACTTCGATCGCGTATAAGTCGAGCCAGTGCGCGGGCGCATGCTTCTATCAGGCAACCTTTCAGGTAGAAGAGCTCGCAGACACCTTCGTCGATACCCGCTCCCTCGACAAGGGAGAGGTCTTTGTCAACGGCCAACCGCTGGGACGCTTCTGGAAGATTGGCCCTCAGGGAACGCTGTATCTGCCCGCGCCCTGGCTGAAGAGGGGCCAGAACGAAATTGTCGTCTTCGATCTGAGCGGACAGGCAAACCCCACGCTGCCGTTTCTTGCGCACTCTATCCTGGGAGAAACCGGCAAGTAGCTCCGCGCTACACTTCGAACGAAAGCTGCGCCGAAGCAAACAGCGGCGAAGCGGGCTTCGGCTCGGAAGCCAGCTCATAAACCAGCCGCTCCAGCACCAGCCGCTTGTCCGGCGGAGACGAGCGCAATTCCAGGTCCGCCCGCGCCACCAGCCGCAAGGCACGCGTCAGCTCGCGGCGGTTCTTGTAGCGGCGCGCCTGGCGGATCAGGTCGTCGGCGGCAAACGGAGGCATCCTGAAGCCCTGCCAAAGCGCCTGCCAGATGGCGCGCGAGTCGCGCACGTTTTTCTCCACAATCACCAGCATCTGCCGGAAGGTGCGGGCCAGCATATAGAGATGGCCGATGGCGGCGTCCTCGCCGGCGTCCGAGCTGTTCAACAGCCCGTGCAGCAGGGCCAGCGCGCGCACCCGGTCGCGGGCGCTGATGGCGTCGGTCAGTTCGTAGAGCGAGCGCTGCTTGGCGGCCAGCACCATGGTCTCCACGTCGCCCAGCGTGATGCGGGCGCGCCCCAGCGTGTAGAGCAGCAGTTTTTCCAGCTCCGAGGAGATCAGCATCATATCCGCGCCCAGCGAGTCCACCAGCTCGCGGGCCGCATCGGCTTCCATGCGGGCGCCGGCCTCCTGCGCGGTGGCCACGGTCCAGCGCATCGCGTCTTCTTCGTTTACGCGCGCCAGCTCCACCATGCCGCAGTATTCGCCCAGGGTCTCGGTCAGCCGCTCGAAGCGGTTTTTGTCGTCCAGCTCCATGCGCCGCGCGTCGGCGGGAATACGGATGAAATCGGCTACAAAAATCAGCAGCGCCTGCGGGTTCGGCGAGCGGAAGTACCGGTCAAGCGCCGCAAACTCGTCCTTCTTGGCGCCGCGGGTGTAAAGCTGGCGCACATTGCGCACAAAAATCACCTGGAACGGCGCCATCAGCGAAGGCGTCTGCGCCCGGTCCAGCACCTCGAAGATCGAAGCCCCGTTGAGGTCCAGGTCGGAGAGGCAGAAATCCCTCAGCTCCGGGGGCACAAAGCCCTTGAGCACGGCGCCGCGGCAGCGATCCAGCAGGAAGGCTTCGTCCCCGGCCAACACATAGCCGGGCCGCAGCGGACCTTTGCCGGCCGCGGCGGCCTGAATCTCCGCCACAAAGCGGCCCACCGCGGCAAAGCCCGCGCCCCAACGCGCGCCGCTCAAAACCTCACACTCCGGACAGCGCGGCCAATGAATGCGTCATTCATTTGGCTACAGAATACCTTCCCCGGCGCGGCGAGGCCAGCCTTACGTGCAGGAAGTGACCAAGACTTGCACCATCCGCTCTCTGCGCCGCTTGGGAACGCCCCCGGCGAAACGCCCTAGAACTGCAGTTGTACTTGCTTTCTCTCGCGGAAAATGGACCAAAGTCCGGGCCTGAAGGCCCCGGCAATTCGCGCTTTTTCCGGGGGCTGAAGCCCCCGGCTCCCTCCGGAAAAAGCGATCTACAACTGTAGTACTAGTGTAGGGCATCATTAATTCTGTCGATTATGGTTCGACCAGAGAGAGGCCGCGGCACTCTCTATCCGCAGAATTCTTGGCGATTTTCACTTTCTAGGATAATCCGCATTCTGCTTGACGCAATACACTAGAACCCCTCCAGCACATCCGCCACCAGGGCCCGCGCAAAGTCGCGCGAAAGCCGCTGCAGCGCTGCCGGATTCTCCTGGATGAACGTAGGCAGGTTGGTGGTGGACTGGTACTGCTGCCGGAAGACGTAGTTCTTGTTCTCGTAGAGAACCTTGCCGTCCCGGCCGTTGAGCGTGACCGAAACCACCATGGTAATGAGGAAGCTCGACGACTCCTGCGTTGAGGTGTTGTAGGTCAGCGGCGCCAAATACTCCTTGAGAATCGTCCCGTGCAGAATGGCGTCCGCGTCCGGGTTCGCGTCCGGCGTCACCCGGAACCGGGTGCGAGCGGCGAATTCGCGGATCACCGCGTTGGTCATCACCGTCTCAGTGTGATAGGCCTCGGTGCGCGTGGCAAACACCGGCACAGAGAGCGTCCGAACATCGGGCGGCAGATGGGTGGCCGCGCCCACCGTGTGATACCCGCATCCTGTGAGGCCAAACAGGGCAAGAGCGATCGGTGCAAGAAGAATCGGCACAGGAGCGAATTCGCGCATGACTCATCTTATCGCGCATTATCGCGCAGCCATGACGCCCTCACCACCCGGGCCCCTTTCCCTATCAAACCCAGGCGGTCGCCAGCATCGCCAGCCCCACGGCAGAGAGTTTGAGTCCGTCAGCGCGCTCCTTGAAGTAGAGGTCGTTGAGTTGCTCGTAATCCAACTGTTCGACGCGCTGAAATCCGGCACGGCGCAGCTCCGCTTCCAGCGAATCCGGCGTGAAGAATAGCTGGAATGGCTCTCCGGCAGCGGCCACTCGCCCGGCCAGCGCGTCGAACGCCTTGCGACCTGGCGGGCTTAGCGTCTCCGGCGCGAGCGCGTAATCGAATCCCACGGCGGTCCCGGCAGGCAGTTGCGCAATGGCCTCCAGCGTGGCGCGAAAAGCCTCCAGCGTCAGGTAGGGAATCACCCCCAGCCAGCTAAAGAACGCGGGCAACCGGGCATCAAATCCCGCCTCGGCCAGCCCCTCGGCCAGCGTATGGCGCTCAAAGTCCAGGGGAACAAAGGTCAGGCTGTCGGGCAAGGCGATCGCCGCCTCGCCGAGCATTGCCCGCTTCCACTCCTGGGTGGCGGGAAAGTCCACCTCGAAGACCCGCAGCAAGGGAAATGGATTGCGATAGGCGAAGGTATCCAGCCCGGCGCCGAGGACGACGTACTGCGTCACTCCCTGCGCGACCGCCTTTGCGAGATGGTCTTCCACATAGCGGCTGCGCACCGCCATGAAGGCGCGAAAGTCCCGCCCTACAGGGTGCATTGCGCGCTCCATGCCCCGGGCGAATACGGAGCCGACCAGCCGCAACGCGATGGGATCGTCCAGAATGCGGGGCCGCTCCTTGATCTGGTGCGCGGCGCGGCGAATGGCTACACCGAGAGCTGTTTTGCTGGGTCGGGCGGTCTCCATGGATTCAAGTGTAGCCGACCCCATATCGAGCGCCCGGCGCGTAACATACCTCTCATGAGCTGGATTGGATGGGCAATACTCTCCGCGGTCTTTGCCGCCGCCACTGCCCTGCTGGCCAAGGTGGGCGTGGCGCATGTGGATTCGAACCTGGCCATGGCGCTGCGCACCAGCGTAGTCGTGGTCTTCGCCTGGGGCGTCGTCTTCGCGCTGGCCAGGCCTGGCCCCGGCGGCTCAGGCCTCGGCGCGCTGGCAGAGATTCGCGCCCTCGATCGCCGCACCTGCCTTTTTCTGGCGCTCTCCGGCCTGGCCACCGGCCTCTCGTGGCTCTGCTACTTCCGAGCACTGCAACTCGGCCCGGCCTCGCGCGTCGCCCCGCTCGACAAGCTCAGCGTCCCGCTGGTCATCGTCTTCGCCTGGCTGCTGCTAGGCGAAAAGCTCAACCCCGCGGCTCTCGCCGGCGGCATGCTCATCACCGCCGGAGCCGTGGTGATCGCGCTGGGCTGACCAGCTGCGTTCCGGCAAAGTTGGTCCCCAATACTGGTGAGGAACGGTAATAATGGAATTGAGAGAAACGTCGGCCGAAATGGAGATGCGCGGCGAAAAGAAAATGCACGCCAGGAGTTGGGGTGGGAAAGCTGGTGAAGAGCCATGCCCAAGGATGAGATTCGCACCGTTCCGGAATCAATCTACGACAAGTGGAGAGTATGGCGAAACTCCGCTCTGAGTTGGAAGGCAGCGCATTACGTGTCTGGATTTTTGTCAGCCGCTCTAGCCACCATTATCGCCGTCAACACGAAGGCATCCTTTCTCGACAGCACATCAGCGCTGATCATAGCTTCGGTCGCAGCAGGTTTATCGTTCCTGGTAACTACGATGGGGGCACAGCAACGCGCCAGGCAACTTGAACTTGCGGCTTGGGAATTGGAAGCGGCAATGGCCCAATACAGATGCGATGATTCATTGCCTCCGTCCTATCTGGGCAAAGCCGAGGCACGCGGAGTCGACATCCTGAAGGGCGAAAAGAAGAAGGACAAGAATTGAATGCCCTTTTGCTTTTCACCTCAACCCACGACTACTTCATTGACCATTGTTTCCAAGAGGAGAGGGCGGATTCGTCCGGCGCGAAAGATTTCGCATGACTGCTGAATCGCAAACCGCTCCCGCCGCCGCGCCCCGCCGCATCGTCCTCACCGGCTTCATGGGCTCAGGCAAAACCACCGTCGGCCCGCTCCTTGCCGCCCGCCTGGGCTGGAGCTTCATCGATGTGGACGACGTGATCGAAGCGGAGGCCGGCGCCACCATCGCCGAACTCTTCGCCCGCCACGGCGAAGCCCCGTTCCGCGACCGCGAACACTTGACCATCGCCCGCCTGGCCGCCGCCGACGCGCTGGTACTCGCCATGGGCGGCGGCGCCATTGAGCATCCCGCCACCCGCGATCTGCTGCTCACCACCCCCGGCACGCTCCTCGTTCATCTCGACGTCGAACTGGCCACCACCCTCGACCGCTGCCGCGGCACTGAGCACCTCCGCCCCATCCTCGCCGACCACGCCAACCTCGCCAGCCGATACCAGCGTCGCCTCCCGCTCTACCGCACCGCCCACGTCTCCATCCCCGTCGACGACCTCACCCCGGACCAGGCCGTGGACGCAATCCTTCAAGCCGCTCGACTGGGCTAGACCGGAAGGGAGCATCCCGGCGCTCAGGACGATTCGCAGCGAGGGGCCGCATACCTCAAGAATGTTGTGCCATTGGAGACTTATCCTGCTCTATCATCCGCTGCGTGGGGCGACCCCTCTCTCAGCGAGAGCGCCCATGCATTCAAATGGAGGTTCGCGATGCCGAAGACTGACGACAAAGTGTTCTTGTTGGAATTGGAATTGAAAACGCAGGGAAAAATCAGAGGTTCGAGCACAAAGAAACAGGGCGCGTAAGCATATTC
>DASWZM010000366.1:0-2637 GCA_036404455.1 Occallatibacter sp.
GAGATTGACAGTGGCGGAGTTGTCGATGACCGGGGTAAGCTGGCACACGCTGCCCACGGCGCACGTGCCGGCTATCGACTGATCCGAGTTATTGAAGATCACCAGTTGCGGGCTGGCAAAGGTGAGGCTCAAGCTCGAATAACTCCCCGCCGGCACATTGACGGTGCTCAGAAAGGCGGAGAGCGCCTGGAGCTGGGTGACGTCTATTTCGATGGGATTGCCACTGGGGAGAAGCGAAACCGGCGATCCCGCGGTGGACTGTTGCGAAGCGGGCTGAAGCGAGGCAGCCGTCAGGCTGACCTGGAAGAAGAGGACCGAGACGCCGGCCGGCGGGTCGTCTGTGATGGTGAGGGAGACGGGAACCGTGCTGGCGGGCGTTTGAGTCTGGTTCGAGCCGCCCGTCCCCTGGTTCAAGCTGGTCATCGCCGAGCTGCAACCGCACAACCAGGCCGCGACGGCGGCCGTGACGAAGATGGCAAGGATGGACAAAGCCTTCCGCATAGTGCTCCTTCTTGGCGGGCGGGAGCGCTTCAGGCTGGCTCACCCGCGCATTCACGTCGCGGTGACGAAGGGCAATATGTTCAGCTCAATTCCCCTGAGCAGGCTTCCGGGGCTCTTCGCGCTCGAAGCTCTGCGGGACACAGGAGATCAGGGCCGGGCCCTCCACGGTCACCGCGCTGTGAGTATAGACGCTATTCATGGGGAAAGTTGAGGCCATCCGCTGGAAAAATTCTCCCTATTTCAGGTTGTGTGCTGCTGTGCGGGCATGAGAAGGCGAGTGGCCCACATTCCCATTTTTCATCCTGTTTGGGCGCATTGCCGCCGGTTTTTGGCATTTCTGAAGCCGATTCGGCAGCGAGAATCGCTACGAGAATGGACTGAATTCCCACATTGCGATACAACGGGGATAACGCCCGGGGGATAGCGGTTGCGGATTCCCAGATCCCAAACGCGGAACCTGAGGCACCCGGCCCAGAGGGTTCCCCGGTGCCCGGCCGTGCCCTTTCAAGTCCAGTGGCGATGTGGAGTTGTTCAGAGGTCTCGTTCGGGAATCGCTGAGAGATTGGGCGGTCTTTATCGTCCAGGGGATGAGATTCCGCACTCAGGCCGGGGAGTATATTCTCCTTAATCCTGTTCGAACTGCAGGAACTCGAGAGGGGAGAGAATGCCAAGTTCACGAAGAGAGTTTCTCACCTACGGCGCTTTGGGGCTGATGGGAGCGGCGGTCCAGGCCCCGGGCGCGCAGGTTGCAGCCGCACAGAGCACGGAGTTGCCCCCCGGCGCTCCCTCCGCATTTGGCACCTCGCCGCCGGTTGGTCCCGAAGTGTCGGCGGCTACCTTTGACGAGGCTGAGAAGCTGGTCCAAGTGGAGATGACCGCCGCGGATCGAGCCATGGCGGCAAGCAACTGGCGCATGCAGATAGCGCCGCTGTACGAGTTCCGCACCGGGCCGCGCAAGATTGCGCTCGAATCGACACTGGCGCCGGCCACGCAATGGAACCCGTCGTTAATCGGCGTTCCCCCGGACAAACTCGGCAGTGCGGCGGGCAGCAGCTTCATCCGCGGCGCCGGCAAGGCAGCGCCCGTGCCCGGCAGCGATGAAGACCTGGCCTTTGCTTCGGTGGTGCAGCTTTCACGCTGGATTGAGAGCCGCCAGCTCGCGTCCGAGCGGCTGACAGAGATCTACCTTCAACGGTTAGCCCGCTTCGACGCAAAGCTGCATTGCGTCATCACGCTGACTCGCGATCATGCGCTGGCGCAGGCTCGCAAGGCGGACGCTGAGATTGCGGCCGGCAGGTATCGCGGGCCATTGCACGGGATTCCATGGGGCGCGAAGGACCTGCTCGATACCGCGGGCATACCCACCACCTATGGCGCTGAGCCGTTCCGGAATCGCATCCCCGCGGTGGATAGCGCGGTGGTAAAGCGGCTGAATGCCGCGGGAGCCGTCCTCGTGGCCAAGCTGAGCCTGGGCGCCCTGGCGCTGAACGATGTCTGGTTTGGCGGGCAGACGATGAACCCGTGGCTGCTTGAGGAGGGCTCGTCCGGCTCCAGCGCCGGTCCGGGCGCGGCCACCGCCGCGGGCCTGGTGGGCTTTGCCATCGGCAGCGAGACTGACGGCAGCATCGTGAGTCCCTCCATGCGCTGCGGCGTGACAGGCCTGCGCCCGACCTATGGCCGCGTGGCGCGAACAGGAGCCATGACACTGTGCTGGTCGCTGGACAAGCTTGGCCCCATGACGCGCAGTGTTGAAGATACGATGCTGGTGCTTCAGGCGATCTCAGGACCGGACGCGGGAGACGCGGCGAGTGTGCCGAGCACTCTGAACTTCAATGCCGGCGCGGATGTTGCCGGCCTGCGCATTGGCTACTTTCCCGCCTGGATGAACGAAGCGCCGGCTACGGACGTGGACCGCGCCGCGCTGGAAACGGTGAAGAGACTGGGCATGAAGCCGGTTGCCGTTTCGATTCCCGACTGGCCCTATGACTCGCTGGAGCTCATCTTGTTTGCCGAGGCCGCGGCCGCGTTTGAAGAGTTGACTCTGAGCCACAAGGTGGACGAGTTGAAGGCGCAGGTTCCCGACGCCTGGCCGAATGTCTTTCGCCAGTCGAGGTTCTTGTCGGCGGTGGATCTGGT
>DASWZM010000367.1:0-6259 GCA_036404455.1 Occallatibacter sp.
CTTGCGGACTGAAGGCTATCGCACTACGAGAGTAGCGGTGCTAAGCTGCTCTCGCATTACGAGATGATGCCGCGATCTTCGAGATTCCTCGGATTTCCCCAGGTAAGGAGAGACAAAATGAGACGATTCGCGACCTTGCTGAGCGTTCTTGTGATTGCCTTGATGGCAACTGCCTGCAATAAACCCGCGGATACCCACGATGCTGACGTGCAAGCAATCAAAAACAACGAAATGCAATGGAACCAGGACTGGCAGTCAAAAGATCCGGACAAGATTGCTGCCCACTATGCTGACGACGGAGTGCTAATTGTTTCCGGAATGCTGCCGACTTCAGGCAGAGACGCTATCCTCAGCTCGATCAAGCGGATGGTGGCCGATCCCGCCGTGTCGCTGACTTTTCTGGCTTCCACCGTTGAGGTAGCAAAGTCTGGCGACCTCGCGTACACACAAGGCTCCTACAAACTGACCCTGACCGATCCGCGATCGAAGAAGCCAATTAACGATCATGGCAGCTACGTGACCGTTTATCGCAAGAAACCGGGTGGATCGTGGAAGGCGGTCTCGGACGTCGCGGTTTCAGACGTTCCTACTCCTGCGCCTCCCGCTGCGCGGCACGGAAAATCCGCTGCCCAGCACCCGAAACCCGCTGCCCGGCACGCAAGGTCGAAGAGGCACTAAATCCGCTGAACGAGAGTGCTGCCGTAGTCGCTTGCGATGGTCAGATGTCCCAGGTCTCGTGATCGATGTCTGGGACACCTGGCTGTGGGTTCATGGCGGCGTTTGATCGGCTCTTTAATCGGAATAGAACAGGGAGCCGCGCAGGATAAAGAAGTGATCCAAATCACGCTATACTCGGCCCCCAAGCCGGTATAAAGTAGTTGCCATGTGCTTAGCGATACCGGGAAAAGTGGAAGAGATTACCACCGAGGGCGGCCTTCGGGTGGGGCGGGTGAACTTTGGCGGGGTGGTCAAGCGGGTTTGCCTGGACTACGTGCCGGAGGTCGAGGTGGGCGACTACACGATCGTCCACGTGGGGTTTGCGCTGTCGAAGATCGATGAGGAGACGGCGGAGAAGACGCTGGCCGACTTCAGGGAGATGGGGGTGCTGGACGAGGCGCTGGCGGGCGAGGACGAAGCGCTTGTGCGGGCTGCGGCGGCTCCGCAGTCTTCGTGCCCCGATGGGAGCTGCTCGGTGAAAGACGGTAAAAAACTGTAGGTATTGGTATCCCACCTTAACCGATTCGCAAAAGACGCGAATCGGCGAAGGTGGGGCACCCGCTTTCGTGGGGCACCCAGTATTTGTTGGGATCGGAGTTGCTCTGAGTATATGAAGTACCTTACCGAGTTCCGCAACGGCGAGATTGCGCAGCGGATGGCGCGGGAGATCGCCGCCATTACGACGCGGCCGTGGAAGATCATGGAGGTTTGCGGGGGACAGACGCACTCCATTATCCGCAACGGGATCGACCAGATGATCCCCAGCGGGATCGAGATGATTCACGGGCCGGGATGCCCGGTGTGCGTGACGCCGCTGGAGCTGATCGACAAGGCGCTGGCCATTGCCGCGCTGCCGGGGGTGATCTTCTGCTCCTTTGGGGACATGCTGCGGGTTCCGGGGACTGAGGGCGATCTGTTCCAGGTGAAGGGCGCGGGCGGGGACGTGCGGGTGGTGTATTCACCGCTGGACGCGGTGGAGCTGGCGGTGAAGAATCCGGAGAAGCAGGTGGTGTTCTTCGGGGTGGGGTTCGAGACCACGGCTCCGGCCAATGCGATGAGCGTGCATGTGGCCAAGCGGCGGGGATTGAAGAACTTTTCGCTGCTGGTTTCGCACGTGCTGGTGCCGCCGGCGATCGAGGCGATCCTGCAGTCGCCGGGGAATAAGGTGCAGGCGTTTCTCTTGGCGGGGCATGTGTGCAGCGTGATGGGGTACTGGGAGTATCCGCCGCTGACGGAGAAGTATGGGGTTCCGCTGGTGGTGACGGGGTTCGAGCCGCTGGATTTGCTGGATGGGATCCGGCGGGCGGTGATTCAACTGCAAGCCGGGCGGCACGAGGTGGAGAACGCTTACGAGCGGATCGTCACGTTTAAGGGGAACCGGGCGGCGCAGAAGATGCTCGGCGAGGTCTTTGAGGTGACGGACCGGGCGTGGCGGGGGATCGGCGTGATTCCCAGGAGCGGATGGCGGCTGAGCGCGGCTTACCGGGAGTTTGACGCCGAGGAGCGGTTCCAGATCACTGGGATTCATACCCAGGAGTCGGCGCTTTGCCGGGCCGGGGACGTCCTGCGCGGGGCGATCAAGCCGGCCGAGTGCGCGGCGTTTGGCAAGGAATGCACGCCGCGGCATCCGCTGGGGGCGACCATGGTTTCAAGCGAGGGGGCCTGCGCGGCGTATTACAACTATGGGCGGTTCCTTTCGGCGGAAGAGCTGGCTGGCGCGGGGTCGGCTTTGTCGGGAGCGGCGCATGGGTGAGGATCGGAAGGCCGGCGCGGCGGATTTTTCGGGCCCGGATTTCTCGAATTGGTCCTGTCCGCTGCCGCTGGTTGGTTATCCGGCGATTGTGATGGGCCACGGCGGGGGCGGGAAGCTGGGCAACGAACTGGTGGAGCACTTGTTTCTGCCGGCGTTCCGGAATGCGGCGCTTGAAAGCCTGGGCGATGCGGCGGTGCTGGAGTTGGCGGGCGGAAAATTGGCCATGAGCACGGATTCGTTTGTGGTGCAGCCGCTGTTTTTCCCAGGCGGCTCGATTGGGGAGCTGGCCGTGAACGGTACGGTGAACGACCTGGCCGTTTCAGGAGCAGTGCCGAAATTTCTGAGCGCGAGCTTCATATTGGAAGAGGGATTTCCGCTGGCGCAGTTGGCTGCAATTGTGGAGGCGATGGCTCAGGCGGCCGCTCAAGCGGGGGTGCAGATTGTTACCGGCGACACGAAGGTTGTGGAGCGGGGGCACGGGGACGGCTGCTACATCACTACGGCGGGGATTGGCGTGCTGCGCGAGGGGATTCAGGTGGGTCCCAACCGGGCGCAGGCGGGGGACGCGATTCTGGTTTCGGGGACGATCGGCGACCACGGCATGGCGATCATGAGCGTGCGCGAGGGGCTGGAGTTCGAGAGTCCGATTCGAAGCGATTGCGCGGCGCTGAACGGGATGATCGGCGAGGTGCTGGATGCGGCTGGAGCGGATGTTCATGCGATGCGGGACCCAACGCGCGGGGGCCTAGCTTCGATCTTGAATGAGATTGCGCAGTCTTCGGGAGTCGGGATGGTGATCGTCGAGGCGCGGTTGCCGGTGCGGATGGAGGTGCAGTCGGCGTGCGAGCTGCTGGGGCTGGACCCGGTGTACGTGGCCAACGAGGGCAAGGCTGTGTTCTTTGTTGCGGCCGAGGCGGCGGAGAAGGTGCTGGCGGTGCTGCGTGCGCATCCACTGGGGCGGGAGGCGGCGCGGATCGGGCAGGTGACGGCGCAGCATCCACGCTTGCTGGTGGCGCGGACGGCGATGGGGGCGAACCGCGTGATTCCTACACAGATTGGGGAGCAGTTGCCGCGGATATGTTGAGGCGGCGAAGTTAGCACCGGTTAGCTGAGTTAGCACCGGTTAGCGGAGTTAGCACCCGATGTGCGGGAGTTAGCGGAGTTGGCAAGTTAACGGCTGGTGAGGGTTTCCCACACTGGCCGCAAAGACCAAGACGCGGCGAGGATGGGGTACCCGGCGGGGTTGGTGGCGCAGGCCGTTGGTTCCATTCTTCGCCCAAGGAGAGTTGCAATGCCTTTTGTTGGCATTGGCAGCCTGGATGTTATCGAGCGCTTGCCGGGTTGGCGGGGACGGTACTTCCACTCGCCCAGCATGACGTTCGCTCACTACGACTTTGTGCGCGGCTCATCGATTCACGAACACTTCCATCCCCAGGAAGAGGTTTACGAGGTGATCGAAGGCGAGCTGGAGGTAACTATCGACGGTGTGGCCGAGATCGTCCGCGCCGGGCTGGTAGCGATCGTTCCGGGGAATGCGCGGCATTCGGTCAAGGCGCTGACCGATGGCCGGGCTATTATCGTCGACTATCCGCTGCGGCGGGACTTCAACTAGATACGGCTAATGCAGCCGCGGCGCGGGCTCTTCCGATAGATATGAGGTTCGTGGTTTCCCACCCTTGCGACAGTTTTCTCCTCGAAGAAACCTGGAAGGATGGGGGCACGGGGCATTTGTGGTGTGTCGAATTGCTCAGCTTGGACGGTTGCCGAGTGGGAGACTCCAAATGCAAGGGCTTGCAGGCGATCTGCAAGGATCACAGGCGCTTGCAGAATGCCGGAGAAGACCATGAACCAGAGCGAGCAAGCCCATTTAGCGGAACTCCACACCAAGGCGGCCTACGCACACATAGCCGCCGCGCACCAGCACAGCACAGGGGATCACGCATCCGTTCAAGAGCTGGCCAAGAGGGCTCTGGGAGACTCCGTGGAAGCCGTCAAGTATTCGGAAGGGATTGCGCAGGACGCACCGCGGTCCTTGGAGGTTTAGCGCCGTACGCTCTTCGATGACATCGTCAAGCGAGTGACGCCCGGCGCGACCAAACCGGTAGCATAAACCCTGGGGAAGGACCCGGAGAGAAGGAGATTTGGGATGGGACTCATCATTCTGATTATTGTTCTGGTGCTGATTTTCGGCGGTGGCGGAGGATACTACGGCTACAGCCGGTGGGGCAGCGGCGGGGGCGCGGGCATAGGGCTTGGAACCATTCTGGTGATCCTGCTGATTTGCTGGCTGCTGGGAGTTTTCCACTAGAACGCGGCGTATTGTGAGTTTGGTGGTCTTCCGGGTCTCTCCGCCGCGGCGGACGAGACCTGGAGCGGCCGGCTCTCGTCATGAGAAGATTTGAGCTCATTTCGGGGCATCTTCGGTTTTCGAATTCTCTAAAAGCCATAAGAACAATAAAGGGTTGTAGATAGATATTCATATACATCCCACCCCAGCCACAAAAACAGAGACGCGGGGCCCTGAGGGCACCCCGGCACCCTGGCTGCACGTCTACGTAGCTTTCAACGAGCGGGCTATGGTGGCGGCCCAGGCGTCAATGTCGGTCCAGTTGCGGAAGTCGCCCTGCGGAAACATCGCATTGTCGCGATTGGCGGGCAATTTATAGACGAGCCGGTGCAGGAAGCCGAGTTTCGTGGAGTCCATGGTGCCGAAGAAGACGCGATGGTCCGCCGGTTTGAGGGTCTCTCGAAACTCCGCGATCTCTTTGGGTTCGAGGAATTCGCGCAGGTCGCGGCCCTGAGAGTCTTTGTCGTTTGTGCCCAGCGGACCGCTGCTGAAGAGCCAGACAGGCCGGTCAGCGAGAGCGCGGGAGTTACGCCGTACAAAGCTGGTGGCTGGTTTCATCCAGTGGAAGAAGTACGCGGCACTCCCGATGACAGCGGCGTCGTAGCCGGCCGGATCGGCGGCTTGCTGTGCGGGCTGCACCGTAGTTTCAAGGCCCTGCTGGCGGAGCGTGGCAGCGATGCGCTCGGCGATGCCCTGGGTGGCGCCGTAACGGCTTGCGTAGGCAATGAGAACGCGCATATTGATAAGCCCCGATAAATCAAGGTGGATGGTGCGCGCCGGCGTTCTTTCTGCGAGCGCGCGGCCAACCTGGATGCACGAGGGCACGGTAAGCGTAATCGGGTTCTTGTGCGGTGGTCTCGATCACAGGCGTTGGGGTCCGCCAAGTTCTCTCCAAGTACTTTCGTAAACAATTGAGCCAATAATCCGGCTCTGTCAGCTCAGGTTGCGGTGATTCCGGGCCGATGGATGAGAAGACGCTAAGACTGCGGGACGTGTATCCCGAGTCTGCGGCGTACTTCCTCGTCTTGAAAGGCCGGAGATGCTGAGCTTCGTTAGAGTCCGCTTCTTTTTTGCCGCTGCGGCGGTTTTGCTTGCCGTTTGGGGTGTAGCTGCTGTGGCGCAGGGGCGGGTGAATCGGGTGGTGGGGCCGAGCCGGATCGCAGGACCGATCGACGAAGGGCAGGTTGTCACGTTGTTGGGCAACGTGCATCCGATGGCGCGGGGTGAGTTTGACCTGGGAGCGGTGGATAGCGAGACCGTTTTGGGGCGGATGGTGCTGGAGTTGGAGCCATCGGCGGCACAGCAGGCGGAGCTGGATGCGCTGGTGGAGGCGCAGGACGATCCGGGGTCGGGGCTGTTTCACCAGTGGCTGACGCCGCAAGAGTATGGAGCGCGGTTCGGAGTGAGCGGGCAGGATATGGCGCGGATTACGGCGTGGCTGA
>DASWZM010000368.1:0-3547 GCA_036404455.1 Occallatibacter sp.
TTCGAGGATCAGCGGTTTGGCCCTTATCGGGCCAAGCACTCCGGCGGGCAGGTGCTCGACGGAAGACCAGGTGAGGCCCTCGTCCACACTGAACTTCCGTGCGGCTGCCCAGACCTCTGGAGATGGCCCAAACTTGTAATAGAGCCAGAGGCGCCCGTCGCGTGAGTGGAAGAGAACGGGATTCCAGCAGGGGACTTGAGATTCGCGCGCCAACTCGACCGGCACCGTCCAGCCTTTGGCGGTTCGTCTTGACGTCCAGATGGCGACATCCGGGTTGCCCTCGGCGCTGCCGCCGAACCATGCCGACAGAAGGCTGCCATCTTTCAGTTCAACAAGGGTGGATGCATGACTGGAGGCAAAGGGGCTGGAGCCAACCGGAAAGATCAATTCTCTGTAAGCCTGAGCATTGGCCAAGAAGGCCGAAGACGCGAGCAAGAGCGTAGCACCGATTCGAAGCAGCAAAACGGTTACCTCCGGAAAAGCGATCGCAGACGAATTTGGATTGGACCCTTTGCGCTGGACCGAACCTCGGTCTAATAGCTCCGCACCCACTCCAGAATCGACCGGACGGCGACGCCGCTGGGGCCTTTGGCGATGTAAGGCTTGGAGTCTTCTACCCAGGCGAGGCCGGCGATATCGAGGTGAATCCAGGGGGTGTCTTCGGCGAAGACTTTCAGGAACTCGGCGGCCGTGATGGCGCCGCCATAGCGTCCGCCGGTGTTCTTGATGTCGCCGATGTCGCTCTTGATCAGCTCGGCGTATTCTTCGCCAAGGGGCAACCGCCAGAACTTTTCGCCCGAGGTCGCGAGAGCGGAGTCGAACTTCGCGTAGGTGTCGTCATCGTTCGAGAAGGCGCCGGCGTTGGTCATGCCGAGAGCCACGACGCAGGCGCCGGTCAGCGTTGCCGCGTCGATGAGGTGCGTCGCGCCGAGTTGTCTCGCATAACTCAGCCCGTCGGCCAGGACCATGCGGCCCTCGGCGTCGGTGTTGATGATTTCGATGGTCTTGCCGGACATTGCCGTCTCCACGTCGCCGGGCTTGTAAGCCTTGCCGTCGGGCATGTTTTCCGCGGCGCAGACGACGCCGATGACGCGTACGCGGGGCTTGAGCAGCGCGATGGCGCGCATGGCGCCGAGCATGGCCGCGCCGCCGGCCATGTCGTACTTCATCTTTTCCATGTTGTCCGACGGCTTGATGGAGATGCCGCCGGTGTCGAAGGTGATGCCCTTGCCGACCAGGCCCAGGACCGGGCCGTCGGTGACGCCTTCCGGCTGGTAGCGCAGGACGATCAGGGCGGGCGGTTCTTCGGAGCCTTGCGAGACGCTCCAGAATGCGCCCATCTTGAGCTCATGGAGCTTTTCGGTGGAGTGTACCTCGCAGCCGATGCCGACTTCGGCGGCCATCTCCGCGGCGCGCTGGCCGAGGATGGTGGGGGTGAGCTTGTTGCCGGGCTCGTTGACCAGCGAGCGGGTGAAGTTCTGGCTCTCGCCCACGATGACACCCTCGGCGAACGCGGTTTGCAGGGCGGCATGGTCGGCTTCCGCAGAGGCAGCGAGGGTGAATGACTTGACGCTCTGGTCCTTGCGGTCGCTGCGATAGGTGTCGGGGTCGAAATCGCCGACGAAGGCGCCCTCGACCGCGGCGCGAACGCTGGGACGGGCGGGAATCGAGTCCCACTGAGGCAGCGCGAAGACCAGCTCCCGGATGCCTCGCGGCTTGGTGAAGCGCACGGCTGTTCCGGCGGCGTTGCGCACGCTGGGTACGTTGGCCTTGGCCTGCTTGCCGAGGCCGACGATCAGCAGACGCTTTGCCGCGAGGCCGGCCGGGGCGTGGAGCAGCAGCGTTTCATTGGCACCGGCCTTGTATTCGCCGCTCGAAAGCACGGCGGCCGCGGCGGCCTGAACCTCTTCGTCGGATGTCAGCAACACCGGCTCGGGTTTAGCGTCGGGTGCTTTCGAGGTTTGGGTGTCGGCGGCCAGCACGGCCAGCAATTCGGTTTCAATTCCGGCAAGATTCGCAAAGGATAGTTCAGTCTTCATGATTTCCATTCTTTCACCCAAGGGGCGGACAGTGACAATTCAGGGTCGTCAGTGTAAGCGCCGATTGCTCTTGGCGTGACATTTCCAGACAGATTGACATCAAATATGAATCGTGTCATTGTGTAGTTAAGATGACAGGTATGGAATCTCCGGTCAAATCCAGACTTCACGCCAAAGCTCCACTCAGCGCCAATGGGCGCATCGTCATCCCAGCAGCTATCCGCGAGGAACTGGGCCTTGCCCCCGGTGATACGCTCCTGATGGATGTGGAGGACGGTGTACTGCGCATTGAGTCCTACCCGGCGCGCATTCGGCGCATCCAGCGGGAGTTTGCCAAATACGCGAAGCCGGGCATTCTCGCTTCAGACGAATTGATTGCGGACCGCCGGGAGGAAGCGCGCCGCGAGGAAGAGGAATTCGAGCGCCAGATAGAGCAGAAACGGCTGAGGGACGAGGGAAAGATTGCCTAAGCCCGCCGTTCTCGACTCCTCGGCCATCCTCGCGGTCATTCTCAACGAACCCGGCAGCCAGAACGTCGCTTCCATCCTTGAAGGCGGCCTGCTGAGCACTGTTAATCTGGCCGAAGTGCACACGCGGCTTCTGCAGCTTGGAGCGGCGGCCGACTATGCGTGGAATCGGATTCTCAGCTTTCAATGCGAAGTCTGCTTCTTCACTGACGAACAGGCGCGAGTCGCTGCGGAACTGATCGGAATCACGCGCCCTTACGGCCTGTCCCTCGGCGACCGCGCCTGCCTGGCTCTGGCCATCGACCGCAAGGCGACGGTCTACACCACGGACAAAGTCTGGAAGAATCCCTCACTGGGAATCGAAATTGAAGTGATCCGCTGAGTTCCAAGCTCAACGCAAAGGCGAGATCCGGCCCTACCGCCCCGTGCGGTGCTTGCTGGCGTTGACGGCGGCGCGGGCTTCGCGGTCGGCCTCCCGGCGCTTCTCCGTCTCCCGCTTGTCCCAGTCCTGCTTGCCCTTGGCGACGGCCAGTTCGCACTTCACCCGGCCGTTACGGAAATAGAGCCGGGTGGGGATGAGCGTGTGGCCCTTGATCTGCGTCTTGGAGAGTAGCTTGCGAACCTCGTCGCGGTGCAGGAGCAGCTTGCGGGTGCGCGTGGCGTCGTGGTTGGCCATGTTGCCATGGGAGTACGGACCGATATGCACGTTGAGCAGAAACGCTTCGCCGTTCTGGATGAGGCCGTAGGAGTCCTTGAGGTTGGCCTTGCCTTCGCGGATGGACTTGACCTCGGTTCCGCGCAGGGCCACGCCGGCTTCGAACCGCTCCAGCAGGAAATAGTTGTGGCTGGCGGCGCGATTGTGCGCGGCGTCGCGCTCGCCGGAGGCCACGGGGTCGCGGGGCCGGGCCGGTTTCTGGGGGCCGGAGGTGTCCGGCTGGACGATGACGTGGCTGGTTTGGCGAGCCATTCAGAAACATCCTCGAATCTTCATCCTAACATTGGCGAGGTTTCGAGCATCGGGGTGGGTCTTCCCCGCCTGCG
>DASWZM010000369.1:0-4828 GCA_036404455.1 Occallatibacter sp.
ACTGGAGCGCTCCGTGCCCCCGGCGACAACGCCTACTGCTGGGTGGCGCAGTCTTTCCTGGACGAGTTGGCTCATGCTGCCGGACGCGATCCGCTCGAGTTTCAGCTCGAACTGCTCAGTAACAAGAAAGCGCCCTGGTCCTCAGGCGAACACGACGCTGTGGGTGACCACGAGCCAACGGGAGCTTCCGTTCTCATACCGGAGCGGTACAAAGGCGTGCTTGAGTTAGTCGCGGAAAAGTCAGGGTGGACTCATCGCAGCAAGGAGCGAGGCCGCGGGATGGGCATCGCCGCGTGGTTCTGCCACCTGGGCTACTTTGCCGAAGTGGCGGACGTGAGCGTGGATAAAGAAAACAAGGTGACGGTGAACCACGTGTGGGCGGCCGGGGATGTGGGCAGCCAGATCATCAATCCGCAAGCTGCCGAGAGCATGGCGCAAGGCGGCATCATGGAAGGCATGGGCCACCTGGCGCAGGAAATTACGCTGGTGGACGGCAAGATCCAGCAGTCAAACTACCATAACCACCCTCTGATGCGCATGCGGCAGGCGCCGAAGATCGAGGTCTATTGGCGCAAGACCGACTACGCTCCGACGGGCCTTGGCGAACCGACGCTGCCGCCGATTCTACCGGCAGTCAGCAACGCCATCTTCGCCGCTACCGGGAAGCGGATTCGGACGTTGCCGTTGCAGAAGAGCGGGTTTAGCTGGGCGTGATGGAGCTACGATGCATTCGCCGTGGTTTGGCGGAAGGGAAGATAAAGCAGCAGGAATAGGATGAAGCCGACGGGCTCGCAAGCCAGGATGTACCAGGGCCATGGTCCAAGAATCGTGAGCAGCGTGAGAGCCTGCGGCTTGGCGCCGAGGAACATGTAGTCGGTTTTGAAGATGTAATCGAATATGCCGTCGAAGGCGGCATAGACGTTCAGATACAGCATAGCCCTCATCATCGACCCTGGCCGCGGCCGCGCCTGCCTGGACCACACCAGGAAGAGAGCGGCGACCACCATGAGGCCATGGTTGACAAAGTACTGCACGGTTATGAAGGAGGGAAAGGGTTCCTCCAGGTTGGGAGTCAGCAGCGACATCGTGGCTCCCGCCATTACACCGTAATAAGCCAGATCGAAGATTGCCCGATTAAGGGTGAGCAACGCGATGATGATAAGAATCAGCGAGGCATCGCAGAGTTCCAGAGGCAGGTGATCTGGAAACAGCCGCTCGCCGTGCAAGGCAAAATCTCCGTAATACAGAGCTCCGTCCACGAAAAGAACAACTGCCAGGCCAAATCGCAACCCACGCGATCCGGGCGAGAGCCTTCGCTGGACTGCCGCGAGAATGGCCGCAAGAAGAGGGACCGCAGCGAGGATGGCAAGGTGCACTGGTCCCAAAAACTGAAGATTGTTTGACATGCTGCTCCGGACATACGCTTTGAGGCTTGGCTGGGGGCTGGCGGAATTGTAGAACGTCCGCGCACGCATCGGCCATCTTCCCAGTGAAGCGATGGCGTGGATGCAGGTCTTCATCATCCCAGGCTCTTCGACGGCGCTTTTACCGCTCAAAATCACCAAAAAGATCGCATTTTGACCCTAAAAACCGGGATTTTCGGGGGTTTCTGTTTACTATCAGGATAACAGATCGCCTCTCGACCAGTTCCGGTAAGTTTTTGATAATGCGCGTCTTATCGATTCCTTCGAGCTGGAAACTACCCCCACAAGTGGGCATTTTTGTGGGTGGGGGTACGGCATTTCGCAGGAGAAACAGCCTTCTGTGTAGAGGCGACCCATGCAGACATTGTGCGCTGGTGCGCCGTAATTATCTGCACGGGGCGGGGCGAGACCAGCTCAGCGGCGATATCTTTCCTTTCACTTGAGCAGGGCACGTTTGCGAGTGTACAATTTGTGCATATAATGAGCCATGGGCTTCGAATGGGATCTACAGAAAGCGGAGGCCAATTTCAAGAAGCATGGAGTGCGTTTTTCCGAGGCGGAGACGGTTTTCGAGGACGATTACGCGATTACGATCGCGGACGATGAGTCCGGCCCGGATGAGCAGCGGTTTGTGTCGATGGGAACGGGCGTGAAGGGGCAAGTTCTGGTGGTGGTTTACTGCTATCGGGGGAGAACATCCGCATCATCTCCGCGCGGCTGGCGGAGACGCAGGAACGCAGCCAATACGAGGAGCACCGATGAAGCAGAGATACGATTTCAGCCGTGGTACGCGAGGCAGGATTGCCGCCGCGGAGCCGGAGCCGCGCGGCAAGACGCGGATCACGATTCGCCTGGATGAGGATTTGGTGGATCACTTTCTGAAAGAAGCCGAGGCGTCGGGCGGGGCCGTTGGCTATCAGACGCTGATCAACCAGGCCTTGCGCCAGCACGTGGAAGGCAAAGCGCCGAAGCTCGAAGAGACATTGCGGCGGGTTCTTCGGGAAGAGATGCGGGCGGCGAGTTGATGGGGAATGCCCCAGGGGTTGGGTGCCGTGGTCTCCCACCCTTCGCCTGACCACCCCACGGACCAAGACCTGTCCGTGGGGACCCCGGCAAAGCGAAGGATGGGGCACCCTCATCTGCGGGAAGTCGAGGGTGGGGCGCCGGGCTTTCTGCGCGAAATGAGACGGTCTGAGATATCATCGAGCCATGGGCGCGTTCCACATTCCGGAAGCGGAGGCAGCGCGCGACCTTTCCGCGCTGATGATGCGGGTGTATGCCGGCGAGGAGATCGTGATCGACAACGGCACGATTACGGTGGCGCTTACACTTTCTCCCACGCCGCCGCGGCGCTCTGTTTCCGAGTGCGTTGCGCTGGCGCGGAGGCATGAGGAGACGACCGGCGAGGCACCCGTCCTGGATGCCGATTTTGCCGCCGATGTTGAGGCGATTGTGCGCAATCGCAAGCCGTGGACCCCTCCGGCATGGTGAATTGAAATCCTTGAGGCCTGGGCCACCCGCCTGGTCTTCCACCCTCGTTGGTGGGAGGACAAGGGTCGGGCACCCGGCTGCCAATTTCCGGATCGTTGAGGTTCCTGGTCTCCCAGGTCTGAAAACCCAGACATGGGGCACCCACATTTTCTACTTGTTGAGATGTGGGCCACCCGCCAACTGCCCGAGTGGATGCGCTGCCGGCAGTCCGACTCCCCCTCCCCGGTCCCCAAAAGCGAGGGAC
Source organism: Occallatibacter sp. (assembly GCA_036404455.1). Classification (GTDB taxonomy): domain Bacteria; phylum Acidobacteriota; class Terriglobia; order Terriglobales; family Acidobacteriaceae; genus Telmatobacter. The sequence goes on from DASWZM010000369.1 coordinate 3,160, forward strand.
CGGGGGCACCCTCAGCGAGGTTGGGAAGGGTCACTGAGACCGGGGCCACCCGCCAAAAACAAAGACGCGCCGAGGGTGGGGCACCCAATCTACTAGGCTTTGGCTAGCACGCCACCGGTCAGGCGCTCTTTGAGGATTTCGTGGGCGTGGGCGAGGAATTCATCCATGGGAATTTTGCCTGCTTCCACGTCGGCGAGGATGGCGCGCTGGGCGGCGTATTCCTTGTTGACGATGCCCGCCTTCGATTGCAACATGCGCCAGGCTTTGCGGCGTTCCACGCAGAACATGACTAACTGGCGGCTGAGGGCGCGGTACTCGGTTTTGCCCTTCTCTTCCAAGGTGATGTAGACGCCGAAGTCGGGGATGTAGGCGCGGTGGCCGGGGGTTAGATAGCGGCGGTAGACGACGTCCTGCTGGGTGATGCGGACCAGCATGTTGTCGAGGTGAATGAGTTTGGCCGCGGCTTCGGGCTTGAGCTTCTTGAGGTGGTTGCGGAAGCGGGCTTCAGTGGTGCACCAGTGGGCGACGGTGTAGCGCGTGGTTTCGCCGGTGGTCTTGGACTTGGTCTCGTACCAGTCGAGATCGATGGAGGGATTGCCCTTGAGGTCGAGGGCCTCCTGATAGGTTTCGCCGAGGCGGGGGTTGAAGACGAACTCGGGCGCGCCGCGGGAGTCGCGGACGCGCTGGGCCTGGTGGAGGGCCATGTCGTCCGGGACACCGTGCTCGGGCTGGCAGGTGGTGAAGGCCTGGAGGAACATGGTGCCGCGGTACTCCAAGCCGTCGAGGATGGCACGGTAGAGTTTGGGGGCGTTGGCCATAGAAACTTGAGCCACGAAGGGCGAGCCGTGCCCTGCGAGGAAGGTTTCAGCCACAGTCTTCTTCTCGGTGTTCTTGCCCTGGGTGGCGGAGCCGAAGGTGTTCATGTCGCCGCCGCCGAGCATGGGCGTGGAGTCAGAGTTCTGGCCGCCGGTGTTCGAGTAGACCTGGGTGTCGAGCATGAGGACCTTGACGTTGGGGCGGTTTTGCAGCATGACCTTGGAGGTGTTCTGGTAGCCGATGTCGCCTATTCCTCCGTCGCCGCCGACTACCCAGACCTTGGGCAGCTCGACGATCTCCTGGTCGGTCATCAGCGCGTCAGTGAAGTGGCTCAGGTGGTAGTACTGTTCGTCGTCGATGACGGTGGACTCCCAGCCGGAGGGCGAAGACCCGTCCGCGGGGTTGTCAGTTATGCCGGAGAGGAGGATGTCGGCCAGGCGCTCGGGAATGACGGAGCGGCGGGCGTGATCGACGATGAAGCTTTCGCCCATGAGCCAGCCGACGGTGACGCCGTCCTGGAAGAGCGAGTTCATCCACGGGTAGGGGTGCGGGTTGTTGGGCGCGGTGGAACCGTAGACGGTGTTGCAGCCGGTGTGGGCGGCCATGGCCATCACGCTCATGCCGCTGGCCAGCCGGCCGTCCACCGCCTGCAGGTTCTTGTGGTTGAAGGCCTCGGTCAGCAGCACCGCGGCGATGGCCTCGACCAGCTCGGCGTCGGTGACAGGGCCGTGCGCGGCCTCGTGCGCGGCGATGCGGGCGCGCGTGTCGGCAACGTCCTCGCCGCCCAAGCCCAGAACCAGGTGGGCGATGGCCTGGCGCAGCAGCGCGTATTCGGCGGGGTTGCGCTCTTTGA
>DASWZM010000370.1:0-2127 GCA_036404455.1 Occallatibacter sp.
GCGCCCGACGGCCGGAGCTTCGCTTACTCGATAGCGAAGTCGGAGAGCAGCGTGTGGATGTTGCAGGGATTCGACGGAAGGTAACTCTGATGGGCATTCGAATCGGGGAATGTGCATGCGAGTGTCAACGCCAGCAGTTTCGGCACTCCAACGGAGCAGGATCTCGTAAGCCGTTGAGAATGCCCGGCCGGATGATCCGACGGTAACCCGTCGCAGAAGCCACCTATTTTCGCGTTCCTTGTTTCTGCTGGTGCGTATCCTCGTCTTGTAGTATGATAACAACAAGATGGAGTTCGCGCCCAAGGGTCCCGAAGCTTCCCGGCTGCGCCAGCGCAAGTTCGCGCTGCTCCGCCGATTCCCACTCCCCCAGGATCTGCTCCCGGGATCTCTCTCCGTCAGCTACACCCGTTGTGGCAAGCCCACCTGCCATTGCGCCGCCGACCAGGACCCGGGTCACCCCGCCTGGTCGCTGACCTTTATGGCCGCGGGTAAGAAACGGGTCGAGCGCATTCCCAAAGCCTGGGTCGACGATGTCCGCCGGCGCGTCGAAGCCGGCCGCGCGTTTCAGGACGCTTTGCGCGAGGTCCTCACCGCCAATGCCGAGCTGCTGGTGCTGCGGCGCAAACAGCAGCCCCGTTGAAGGGGCCGCATGTACGCCACATCCGCAACTATGCCGGTCACTGTCTGGGCCTGAAATCCTACTTCCGGCGGCCTGGCGATGGCCGCCGCCATCCCCACATTCCGGCGCGCGATCTGGTCTGGGCGGTGGTGATCGGACGCATCCTGCGCGTGCTGAGTTTCTTCCGTCTCGACTGGCTGGCGCACTCCGCGGTACGCGCGGAGCTGGGCCTCGCCGTCCCGTTCGGAGACGACGCTCTGGCCTACTGCACCGAACGCATGGACGCGGAGACGACGCGGCTGGCTCTGGCGGCGGCATTGCATCAGGCCAAACGGAACAAGGCTTTCGAAAACAGCCGCTTTCTCGGTCTGGCCGTGGACGGCACCGGCGCGGGACGCACGTACAAAGAACCTTGCCGGTGGTGTGTTCCCCTCGCCGACGCCAAAGGCGAGAAGCACGGTTCGCTGCATCACTTCGCGCTGATCAGCGTGGTGGGCGCCGGTTTGACGCTGCCGGTCGACGTGGAGCCCTACGGACCCGGCGACAGCGAGTATGCCGCCGCCCAGCGCCTGCTGCGGCGAGCGGTCCGGCACCTCGGACCACGCTTCGCCGATTATGTGGTGGGCGATGGCGAATATGCCACCGCTCCTTTCCTGCACACCACCGCGGAGATCGGACTGCCGGTGGTGGCCCGCCTCAAGGAGAACCTCCCCCTGCTGGCCGCGGCCATGCGAGCGCGTTTTGACGGCCAGCCGCCCCAGGCCATTTACCAGCAAGGGGACGACCGCGTGGAGGTCTGGGATGCCGATGACTTCGATCCCTGGGAGACCCTCGACTGGCCCACCGTGCGCGTGCTGCGCTATCGTCAGCACAAACGCGATGGCACGGTTATCCAGGCCGAGTGGCTCAGCAACTTCTCCCTGAGCAAACTGGGCAGCCTGAGCTTCTACCGCATGGCCAAAAGCCGCTGGGAGATCGAGAATGGCGGCTTTAACGACGGCAAGAACCGCTACGGCATGGAGCATATCTGCCACCACCAGCCCCACAGCATCCTGATCGTCTGGCTGCTGATCCTGCTGGCGCTGGTTATCGAGCGCCTTTACCGGTTGCGCTATCTGCACCGCGGGGAGCATGCCATTCGTAGCGCCATGGATCTGTTCACCCTTCTCTGGTTGAGCCTGGGTTCCCGAGCCCCCGATACCAGTTGAGCCCGGGGCCGCGCGGACGGCTGCAGCGTTTCCGTTGCTCTTTGACAACCCGACCGGTTTCCCTGGAAGGACAACCCTCCCGGAGCCCGCTGTCGTTCAACGGCCAGCGACAACGTCGCCTCCCCGTGATGCAAATCCGCCCACCGCGCCGAGACTCTGCTTCGCAGCACTTCCGAAACCGCTGAGTTTGGAGGGACCCTCTTGTAGCTACTACGTGAATCACGTATCATAAGTCATGAGGGCCACACTGATCGCCACGAAGGGATGCGATGGCGACTGGCCAGTTAACGGAAGACGAGC